>CAWVTK010000233.1:0-1652 GCA_963933205.1 uncultured Flavobacteriales bacterium | reverse complement strand
ATAAAGGCGTTGTAAGACATACTGGTGTAAAAGACGCCTTTAATGTAATGTACGCAGTTTCCTTACTTAGTTTTTTGCTTGTAGTTTTGGTATTAATAAATAATTGGGTACAGTTATTTCCGTCTTTTACCATTCCTCTATCCATCATTGTTATTCATTATTTATTAAATGTAGTTGTACTAATAGCAAGTCGTTTTGTATTTAAAATTATCTACAACAGAATAATGTTAGATTTTAAATCAAATACAAACATTCTTATTTATGGCGCTGGAGATTCAGGATTTATAACCCATTCGGCACTCATAAAAGATACAAAACAAGGGTTTAATGTAGTAGGTTTTATAGACGATAATAAATCTAAAATTGGTAAATCTATTGATGGTGTGATGGTTTATTCCCCTTCCATACTAACTAGAGAATTTATACTTAGAAATCGTTTGAAAGAAGTTATTGTGTCTATTCAAAATATTAGCCCTTCTAAGTTAATGGAGATTACCGATAATTTAATGGCACACAATGTAAAAGTTAAGATTGTGCCTGCTGTAGATTTATGGATTGATGGAGAGCTGCATATAGGTCAGATAAAGCAAGTAAAAATTGAGGATTTATTAGAACGCGCACCTATTGTACTCGACAATCCAGTACTCAAGAGTAGTCTAAAAGGGAAGGTGGTTTTTATTACTGGTGCTGCAGGTTCTATAGGTTCAGAAATAGCACGACAGGTAGCCTCTTGCAATGCAAAAAAGTTTGTGTTAATAGATCAGGCAGAATCGCCTTTGTATGAGCTTCAGCAAGAGTTTGTGCAAAATGGAGCGTTAAATTTTGTGGCGGAGGTAGCCGATATTAGAGATGAGAATAGAATGCAACAGTTGTTTTCTACGTACAAGCCTCACTTTGTTTTTCATGCTGCAGCATACAAACACGTTCCTTTAATGGAAGAAAACCCTTACGAGGCTATACGCGTTAATGTATGTGGCACCAAGCGTCTTGCCGATTTAGCTTTGTTGCATAAAGTGGCAAAGTTTGTAATGGTTTCTACCGATAAGGCTGTAAATCCTACCAATGTGATGGGCGCAACCAAGCGTGTTGCCGAAATGTATATTTCTTGTTTAGCGAACAGTGGAAAAACAAAATTTATAACCACGCGTTTTGGAAATGTATTGGGCTCTAACGGTTCGGTAATTCCGCTATTTAAAAAACAAATTGAAAGTGGGGGTCCTATTAGCGTAACGCATAAAGATATTACACGCTTCTTTATGACCATTCCAGAAGCTTGTCAGTTAGTACTCGAGGCTGGTATTATGGGGAGTGGAGGAGAGATTTATGTATTTGACATGGGAGAGTCAGTAAAAATTTACGATGTTGCTATTAAGATGATTCAGCTTTCAGGCTTAAAATACCCGGAAGATATAGACATAAAAATTTCTGGATTAAGACCCGGTGAGAAACTCTACGAAGAGCTCCTTGCGAACGATGAAAATACCTTACCTACCTACCACGATAAAATTATGATTGCCAAGGTAGCAGAACTCAATACAGAGCAAATAAAGCAACAAATTGAAGGAATTTGCTGCGCATCAAACCAGGTTTCGAATCTAGAACTGGTTACGCAGATAAAAAAACTTGTACCCGAATATATTTCTAATAACTCT
>CAWVTK010000232.1:0-1661 GCA_963933205.1 uncultured Flavobacteriales bacterium | reverse complement strand
TAAAACACCCCTATAAGTGTTCCCTCCTGTTCTACAGGAGCTCCATTTAGTGTGATTTCTTCTGTTAATTGAATAAGAAGCGTATGGTTGGTGTCTGTATTTATGTCGGTAAGACTCTCTGGCCAGGTAATTACCTGAGCCGATGAAACAAGCGAAAACAATAGACAACAATGAAGTGCGAAATTTTTCATACAATAAAGATTTGAGCGAATATACTAATTAATCGTTTTGTACATGAGCAAAGTTTATACCACATAAATAAACACTGTGTTATAACTTTAACTAAAAAAAGAGCCCATATAGGCTCTTTTTTTAGTTAATCGTTAAACTTTATTATCTCTTAATCCAAGGTATAGATTGCGTAAAGTCTCTAGAAGATACTTTAAGTATGTACATTCCCTTAGGAAGGTTACTTACCTGAATTTTCACTTCTTCACCAATTTCATCTTTTTCAATACTTCTGGAAAGCACTTGAGCTCCAAGTGTATTTAGAATTTGGAATTCGATTTGAGCTGAGTTTGTTTTCAAATTAACATTCAACACATCTTGTACCGGATTTGGATACAAGCTTATTGAGTTGTTTGCCAAATCTTCTAAACCAATTTCTTGAACAGTAATGGAAGCAGATGCTTCACAAATGCCATCAGAAACGGCTACCGAATAAAGCCCATTTTCAGAAACCGAGAGACTCGTAAAGTCATTCGTAATACTGATCTCGTTGAGCGTCCAAGCATACGACAGATCTGAAACTGCAGGTGATACTGTTGTAGTTAAGGTAGGGTCTAAGAAAAGATCAATCATTTCAACCGAAATTATTAACTCAGTATAACAGCTACCATCATCCGTATTTGCAGTCTCATCATAGTTACAAGCAAGTTCATCTATACAAGCTTCTATAACGTCTATACATGAACCGTTATCCGTATTGGCTAAGTCGTTGTAGTTAAATGCAGTTGCATCCGTACAACCTTCTATTACGGCTATACAAGAACCGTCATCCAGGTTAGCTAGTGCGTTGTAGTTAAAGGCGCTTTCATCAGTACATCCAATTACAATTAAAGTAAGACATGAACCATTGTCTTGGTTAGCTTCAGCATTGTATTCTAGGAAAAGAACATCCATACAACCTTCCAAAATCAGTGTTGTACAAGATCCATTGTTTTCTGTAGCTAAAGATGAATATTCTAGATAAAGGAGGTCTGTACAACCAAGAACTTCGTCAAGATCACAAACACCATCTAAATCAGTATCTGATAAACAATTGCCTTCACAGTCGTAGTTTGGAAGTGCGTAAATACATGAGTTATCGTCATCTGTTGCTTCTGGATTGAAATTACAAGCGATCTCTTGAACACAACCTTGAACTTCGTCTAAGTCGCAAACACCATCATTATCGGTGTCTGTTATACATTCTCCGTCACAATCGTAGTTTTCTAAGGCAAAGTTACAATCACCTGAGTCTGTTGCTAATTCGTTAAAATCACAAGCAGTTTCATCGGTACATCCTATAATTTCATCTTCATCACAAACACCATCAGAATCAGTATCTGTTATGCAGACACCATTACAATCGTAATTTTCTTGGCTAAGAACACACGAACCATCGTCTTGGTTAGCTAGTTCGTCGAAGTTACAAGCAATTATATTTGTACAGCCTAAGT
>CAWVTK010000231.1:0-1680 GCA_963933205.1 uncultured Flavobacteriales bacterium | reverse complement strand
GAGGGAAAGGAGAGTCCCTTACGCTTGTTTGATTTAACTTCTTTACAAGTTACGTGTAACAGTAGGTTTAACCTTTCTGCCGAAGAAACACTAAAGGTGATACAGAGTTTATACGAAAAAAAATTATGCTCTTACCCTAGAGTAGATACCACCTTTTTACCCAACGATGTATATCCAAAAATTGAAGGAATTTTAAGAGGTTTAAAAGTATATGAACCCATTGTAAGACCTCTTTTGGGAAAACCCATTCGGAAGTCTAAAAAAGTATTTAACGATAAAAAAGTTACCGATCACCATGCGATTATACCCACCGGACAAAATCCTAGTTCGGGCTTATCGTACAACGAAAAAATGGTTTTCGACTTAATTAGCAAACGCTTTATTGCTGCATTTTATCCCGATTGTTTGGTTTCTAATACTACTGTAAAAGGGCAGGCCAACACTGTTTCTTTTAAAGCGAACGGAAAACAAATTTTAGATTTAGGTTGGCGCAATGTTTACGGTAAAGATTCTGCTGCCGAAACAGAAGATGCTATTATGCCCGATTTTAAAGTAGGTGAAAAGGGACCGCACAAACCCATATTGGAAGAGAAATCTACCAAAGCACCGGCCTGGCACACCGAGGGTACTTTGCTACGTGCTATGGAAACTGCCGGAAAGCATGTAGAAGATGAAGAAGCGAGAGATTTGATGAAGGAAAACGGTATTGGACGCCCATCTACCCGTGCAGCTGTAATAGAAACACTTTTTAGAAGAAAGTACATTGTTAAGCAAAAAAAGAAGCTGGTGGCTACTCCAATGGGCGTACAGCTTATAGATACCATTGAGAACGAATTACTAAAGTCTCCTAAACTAACCGGACAATGGGAAAAAAAACTAAGAGATATTGAGCAAGGCAATTACGATTATACTGTTTTTTTAAAAGAAATGGAAGGCTTAGTGGCTACGGTTGTTAAAGATGTTAAAAACAGACAATCTGTAAATCGTTTTAGTTTAGCCGATGCAAAGGTTAAAAAGAAAGCGGCTCAGCTAAGCTGCCCTAAGTGCAAGCAAGGATCTATTCTTAAAGGTAAAAAGGCGTTTGGCTGCAGCGAATATAAAAATGGATGCCATATGTTGCTCCCATTTTTGCAGTTTGGTAAGGTTATATCAGACAATCAGCTAAGTCAACTCATCAACAAAAAGAAAACAAATTATAGCAAAGGTTTTGTACTAGATGAAAAGAAAGTAGAAGCAAGGCTTGTTTTAACAAATGATTTTTTAGTGGAATTGGAGCTAAAAGAAAGTACCACTTTAAGCTGTCCGAATTGTAAACAAGGAACCATACTCGAAGGAAAGACTGCTTACGGTTGCAGCCGTTATAAAGAAGGTTGCAAAACCCTAGTGCCTTTTGAGTTTTTGGGTAAAAGACTAAGCGAGGCGCAATGCAAACAGCTGCTTAGCAAGGGCGAAACAATGCTTGTAAAAGGCTTTGTGCAAAATGGAGTAGTAGTAGATGCTAAACTTAAGTTTGATGCTGATTTTAAAATTATTTTAGCGCCGTAAGTATAAATGTGGTTTACTATTGAACTCGAACAACTGAACTATAAAACTAAAAAGTAGAATTACCCTTAGGGCTCGCTTTATTTGGCTTATTTCTCAATATTGCTAAAGTTTTTTACCGCAGTTTTTACCAAGTCT
>CAWVTK010000230.1:0-1689 GCA_963933205.1 uncultured Flavobacteriales bacterium | reverse complement strand
AGCCAAAAAGACTTTATGCAAAAAGCCATACTTAGGCTAAGCGAAAAGTTGCTGTTTACCGGAAACTTCCAATACTCAAATACTTCAAACATACCGCGGTTTGATAAGCTTAACGACTATAAATCCATAAGTTACGACCCTAGTGCTAACAGAACTGTTTACGAAGATTTAAAATACGCTACCTGGAATTACGGCCCTCAAAAGCGTAGTTTCTATTCGATGCAGTTTGACTACTCTGCACACAACTTATTAATAGACTCCGCTCAGCTAATAATTGCCTACCAAGATGTTTACGAAACAAGATTTGTACAAAAACTAGAATCGAACGAGCGAATTGACCAACACGAAAATGTGGATATTTACAGCCTAAATGCAAACTTCATAAAAAACAAATTTCACTATGGATTTGAGTATTACAATAATGACGTGAGCTCAAGAGCATTTAAAACCATGAATGCTGTTTCTGCTGCTTACGATCAAACAAGATACCCCAACGGAGGCTCGAGCATGAGCTCTTGGGCTGGCTACATTACCTATGGAAAACAACTATCTAAAAAGATAAAGGTAAATACCGGCTTAAGATACACAGAAAACCAATTAAATGGAAAATACATACAAGTCCGCTACCCTACTGTTACACTACCCTACGACAGTATAAACAATAAATACGATGCCTACACTGGAAATATAAGCTTGGCTTACTTTCCAAACGAGTCTTGGAAAATAGCCGGTATTGTTTCTACAGGCTTTCATGCGCCAAACTTAGACGATGTAAGTAAGGTGTTTTACAAAGGGAGCAATGTTACCATTCCAAACTTTAACCTTGCACCAGAGTACGCAAATACAGTAGAACTAAACATTACTAAAAATATAAAAAACAGAGTTCTAATTAACGCAAATGCTTATTATACCGTCTTAAACGATGCAATTATGCGAGTAGAAGCAGACAGCAGTAATACAGACGGGCTTATTATAGATCCAGAAGAAGGATTTACCAGTATTAAAACAAATAAGAATACGGGTAAGGCAGAAATATACGGCGCTACAGCCAGTGCATCTGTTCGAATTGCGAGTAACTATACCTTAGAAACAGACTACACAATTATTAAAGGAAGAAACAAGGACACAGACTTGCCCTTTACACACATACCACCCAGTTTTGGTAAAACAGCATTTTATGCAGATTTTGACCAGTGGAGGGCTTCGTTTTACGCCATTTACAATGGTAAAAAACCCTTATCCGAATACGACCTAATATCGGGTACAGACAACGAAGAGGAGTCTCCTATAGAATGGGAGTACCAGGAAGCTACAGACAGCTGGATTGCAGAATACCAAGGAACACCAGCCTGGTATACATTAAACATGAGTTTTATGTACCGATTTACAGAATCGTTTACGCTTCAAATGGCTGCAGAAAACATACTAGACCATCATTACAAAACCTTTGCTTCCGGGCTTTCTGCACCAGGAAGAAATTTTATTTTAACCTTTAGAGCAAGCTTTTAAATGAACTCATATAAGCATCTTCAAGAATTAGTAGCTATAGACTCACCTTCGGGATTCACCAAAAAAGCAGAAGACTACTGTTACCATTTATTGCTAAATCTGGGATTAAAACCTAGTAGAACAAATAAAAATGCAATAAAATGTAATTTTAATGCTAAGCCCACCCTAGCAATCGCAGCG
>CAWVTK010000229.1:0-1739 GCA_963933205.1 uncultured Flavobacteriales bacterium | reverse complement strand
ATGTTAGCTCCATCCATATATACCTGACCACCGTGTTGATGAATAAGGCTTGTTATTTCCTTGATAGAGGCTTCAAATACACCGTGTGTAGATGGATACGTTATCATTAATGCAGAAAGTTCGTTTGAATGTTTCTCTGCTTTTTCTTTTAGGTCAGCAAGATCAATATTCCCCATTTCATCGCACTTTACAACCACAACCTTCATTCCGGCCATTACTGCAGATGCTGGATTAGTACCGTGAGCCGAAGAAGGAATTAATGTAATGTTTCTGTGATGGTCTCCACGAGAATAATGGTACTCGCGAATAACCATTAAACCTGCATACTCTCCTTGAGCGCCCGAATTAGGTTGTAAAGACATGCCGGCAAAACCTGTAATCTCACAAAGGTCTCGTTCTAATTCTTTAAATATTTCTTGATATCCAGCTGCTTGATCTACGGGTATAAAAGGGTGTAACGAGCTAAAGTTACTTTCGTTTAGAGGAAGCATTTCAGATGCTGCATTCAGTTTCATTGTGCATGAACCCAAAGCGATCATCGAGTGATTTAAGGCTAAATCTTTTCGTTCTAAGCGCTTTACATAACGCATCATTTCTGTTTCAGAATGGTAAGAATTAAAGACTGGATGAGTCATAAATTCTGTTGATCTTTTTAAGGAGTCTGAAATCGTAGAGGAGTCGTAAACATCTAGTATTTCTTCGTATTCAGTTCCTTTAGCTGCGGCTAATACAGCAAGAATATCATTTAAGTCTTGAATACTTGTTGTTTCATTTAAGCTAATACAGATCGTATGCTCATCCACATAAAGAAAGTTTATTTGAGCGGCTAATGCAATTTCGTTTACTAAGTCAGACGATGTCGTATCGAGGTCTATTAAGAGCGTATCAAAATACTGTTCATTTATCTGATCGAAGCCCATATTTTTAATTGCAGAGGCTAAGGCGTTTGCCTTATTATGTATGCGTTTTGCAATGTGTTTAATACCTTCTGGGCCATGAAACACGGCGTACATACCTGCCATTACAGCCAATAGAACTTGAGCAGTACAAATGTTTGATGTTGCCTTTTCTCTTTTTATGTGCTGCTCTCGTGTTTGAAGAGCCATTCGTAAAGCTGGCTTGCCATCTAAATCTTTCGATAAGCCAATAATACGCCCAGGAATATTTCTTTTGTAGGTTTCTTTAGTCGCAAAATAAGCAGCATGAGGACCGCCATAACCCATTGGAATTCCAAAGCGTTGAGTCGTTCCACAAACAATATCTGCTCCCCAAGAACCTGGAGATTCTAAAAGTGAAAGAGAGAGTAAGTCTGCTGCTACTGCTACTCCAGCTTCTTGTTGATGCGCTTTTTCGGTAAACGCTTTGTAAGCATATACTTCTCCTGTGGCTGTAGGGTATTGTAGTAAAGCTCCGAAAACCTTTTCAGAAAATTCGAATTCTCTGTGGTCGCCAATGATTAGCTCTATGCCTAGGGGCTCAGATCTTGTTTCTAAAAGACTAATGGTTTGAGGTAAACATTCTTCTGAAACGAAGAAAATAGAGGCCTCAGCTTTTCGTTTTGATTTAGGCTTACCGTTGTACAATAAAATCATAGCCTCTGCTGCAGCAGTTGATTCATCTAATAAGGAAGCGTTCGCAATTTCCATTCCCGTAAGGTCAATTACCATGGTTTGGAAGTTTAGTAAAGCCTCCAACCGTCCTTGGGCTATTTCGGCTTGGTAAGGGGTGTAGGCTGTATA
>CAWVTK010000228.1:0-1803 GCA_963933205.1 uncultured Flavobacteriales bacterium | reverse complement strand
TCCAATCCTACGGAAATGCACAGCTTTTTTTAAACAGAGAATTAATTTTTAAACAATATTTAAATTTAGAAGAGGTTCAGCAAAAAGCGGCAGATTTTATGCTTCGTTTCGATGGTGTGCAAAAAGCGGTTACCTCACGTTCTTTGGAGCGCAGTGAGTTTACTGCCGGAGTAGTAGCTTCCCTTCAAAACGGATGCAATCAAAAACGATCTGGAGATGTGCTTTTGGTTTTAGATCCTGCCTGGATAGAGTACAGTCATACTGGAACCACACACGGTTCTGGTTATACGTACGACCAGCATGTGCCTTTAATTTGGTACGGTTGGAAAGTGCAACAAGGAACTACAAATGAGCGAATTGCAATTACAGAAATTGCACCTACTCTTTCGAATGTATTGGGTATTAGTTTTCCAAACGGATCGCTTGCAGAACTTATTTCTTTACCGCTTAGCGAATAAGACTTACGATACCTCTGAGCTTATGATTTGTATCTGCTATAGTTTTGTAATCTATTAAATAGACGTAGGTATCGCTCTTTCGATTCTTGTCTAACGTATCATTTCTGGTTTTATCTTCACCGTTCCATTTAGGCTGTTTGCCCTCTTGGTCAAATACGATTTCTCCCCAGCGGTTAAATATTTGCATTCGATAACTTTCTACATTGGTATAGCTTGCATAAAAATCATCGTTTACCAAATTATTATTTGGCGAAAATACATTGGGCACCCAAAAGGTATGTTCAAATTCTACAAACAAATCTACGCTAGAAGAGTCGATGCACTCGTATTGGTTTTGTACATATTGCCAAATGGTAAAATCTCCGATAGATGGAATTGTATATTCCGGCTCGGACTCTGTACTCGTATAACCCGAACTAAATTCGTACAAGAAGGAATTGGCATGCAAGGAATTGTTGGTTATTTGAACCGCTTCGTTGTATATTAAACTATCCGATAAAAGACTGAACGAGGAAATAGGTTGTGGTACTACAGTAATGTAATTTGTTAGGTTTACATTATCCTTGCATAGGCTGTTAAGGTTTGTCACACTTAAAGAGATGTCGTAAGATCCTTCGGTATAAGTGCCAACAGGATTCGTTTGGTTACTTACTATTCCGTTGTCTAAATTCCATTCAAAAGCATATTGATTGGGGTTTAATAGACTGCTAAACTCTACGGTAAATGGTTCGCAACCTGCTGTTGGTGTACTTTCAATTTCTAAATTTTCAATTCCAATTATTTGTACCGTTTCTTGCACGGCATTTTCGCAACTATAATACAGAACATTTAGGGTGACTAATTTTTGTCCAATGGAAGAAAAATAGACCGCAGTAGGATTTTCTAAAAATGAAGTTTGAGGACTGGCATCGGGGCCAAAATTCCATTGAAAAACAGAGCCAGCAGGATAGGTTCCTTCTGCAGTAAAGTTGAATAAATTATCCTCCAAACATTGAGCTTCTTGAGCTGGTATTTCTGGAAATATTGGGTCGTCGTATATTTCTATGGTAGATGTAAAGGTTTCATCGCAGGTGCCATACATAACATTAAAACTTACAGGGAAAGTTCCGATAGCCGGAAATACAATATTAGATGGGTTTAGTTGATTGGAGCCTGAAGGGCTTGTTGTCGCTCCAAATTCCCAATTAATAATAGCATCAGTAGGAATAATACCTTCACCCGAAAAGGCAAAGGAATTGACACTAAAACATTGTGGATTGGGCGTAGTAAAAAAGGGCTCTAGATTAAGGATTTCCACTGTTTCTTGCACGGCATTTTCGCAACCATTGTGCAAAATATTTAAGGT
>CAWVTK010000227.1:0-1866 GCA_963933205.1 uncultured Flavobacteriales bacterium | reverse complement strand
TATTACAACCCCTTTTAAAGAAAAGTATGTGTGGAATAGTAGGGTATTTAGGAGCTAAAGAAGCTTATCCAATATTAGTAAAGGGATTAAAGCGTTTAGAATACAGAGGATATGATAGTGCTGGCGTTGCCTTACTTAATGAAAACGGTATAGAGGTATTTAAAAAACAAGGTAAGGTTATTCAAATGGAAGGAATTGTTCCTGACGAATATCCAAAAGCAAAATTAGGAATTGGCCACACAAGATGGGCTACTCATGGAGTTCCAAACGATGAGAATTCGCACCCTCATTATTCACAATCAAAAAAAATAGCCATTATACATAATGGTATTATAGAAAATTACGCTTCAATAAAAGAGGGTTTAGAAAAAAGAGGCTATGTTTTTAAAAGTGATACAGACACAGAAGTACTTGTAAACCTAATAGAAGAAGTTTTTCTTCATGAAAAAGTTACCATTGACGAAGCGGTTCGAATTGCTTTAAATCAAGTAGTGGGTGCTTATGCCATTGCAGTTATTGAGGAAGGAAATTACGACCAAATAATTGTTGCAAAAAAAGGAAGCCCATTAGTTATTGGTATTGGAGAAGGTGAATACTACATCGCATCGGATGCCACACCCTTTATAGAATATACAAAACAAGCTGTTTATTTGGAAGAGGAAGAGCTAGCTATTCTATCCTTAAAAAATGGAATGTCTCTTAAAAGCATCACTAACGAGGCTAAAACTCCCTACGTTCAAGAATTGGCTTTGGAGCTAGAGTCTATCGAAAAAGGTGGATACGAACACTTCATGTTAAAGGAGATTAACGAGCAGCCAAAATCGATATTTGATACACTAAGAGGTCGCTTATTAGTAGACGAGGGAACCATAAGACTGGGTGGTTTTAATGAGTTTGAAAACAAATTTTTAAATGCAGACCGAATTATAATAGTTGCATGCGGAACTTCTTGGCATGCTGGCTTGGTTGCAGAATATCTTATTGAAGACATGGCTAGAATTCCTGTTGAGGTAGAATATGCCTCTGAATTTAGATATAGAAATCCAATTATTACAGAAAGAGATATTGTTATAGCAGTTTCTCAGTCTGGAGAAACAGCCGACACTTTGTCTGCAATAAAATTAGCCAAAGAAAAGGGCGCTACTATTTTTGGTGTTTGTAATGTAGTAGGTTCTAGTATTGCTAGAGAAGCGCATGCCGGTGCCTACACGCACGCTGGACCAGAAATTGGTGTAGCTTCTACAAAGGCTTTTACTGCTCAAGTAACTGTTTTTACACTAATTGCATTATCCTTAGCCCGAAAAAAAGGAACCATAACAGAGTCGGCTTTTCGCCAACTAATAAGCGAGTTGGACTCTATTCCAAACAAGGTAGCCGAAACTTTAAAGGTTGATGCGCAATCTAAATACATTGCAAGTATTTACAAGGACGTTCCAAACTGCTTGTTTTTAGGTAGAGGAATAAATTTTCCGGTTGCTTTAGAGGGTGCATTAAAGTTAAAAGAAATTTCTTACATACATGCCGAAGGATATCCTGCAGCAGAGATGAAACACGGGCCAATTGCTTTAATAGACGAGGCTATGCCAACCGTAGTTGTAGCAACAAAAACGGAATACTACGAAAAAGTAGTGAGTAATATTCAAGAAATTAAAGCACGCTCGGGTAAAATAATAGCTATTGTTACACAAGGAGACAGCGTGGTAAGTAAAATAGCCGATCATGTTATTGAGGTTCCTGATGTAGATGAACGATTGAGTCCTCTTGTAACCACCATTCCGCTACAACTCATGTCTTATCATATTGCAGTTATGCGAGAATGTAATGTAGACCAACCTCGTAACTTGGCAAAATCCGTTACTGTCGAGT
>CAWVTK010000226.1:0-1881 GCA_963933205.1 uncultured Flavobacteriales bacterium | reverse complement strand
GATTCTTAATAGTGGAATTAAAAAAAAACATCTCGTCAAAAAAAGATTAATGTTTACTTTTGTTTAATATTTTATACTAAAAATGGAACAAGAAAATAATGGTCTTTGGGTAAGTTGGAACGAAAACATTACTTACAATTATAAATCTCTTTACAAAATAACTTCGGAGAAAGAATTGCAAGAAGTCATTTGTAATTCCGAAAAAGTGCGTTTTTTTGGAACGAAACAGTCTTCCGCAGATATTGCGTCGGGAATTGAAACATTAATTGACATTACTACTTATAATGAAATTATATCTTTTAATGACTCCGAACGAACCATTACCGTTCAGTCTGGAGTAATTTTAGGCGACTTATTAGAGGCTATAGAATCAAAGGGTTGGTGTATTCCTTGTTTACCAGACATTAACACAATTACAATCGGTGGTGCTTTAGCTACGGGAACTCATGGTACTAGTGGAAAACTACTCTCCGAATACGTCTCCAATTGCCGTATTATTTTAGCAGATGGTACCCTAAAAGAAATAACGAAGGATGATGAACTAATTGATGCTTTTAAAGTTTCTTTAGGAGTCTTGGGTGTGATCTCTGTTATTACATTTCAATGTGAACCTATTTTTACTTTACATGTAAAGGAAGGTCCTGAAGACGATCAACTTTGGCTCTCAAAAATTGGAGAACGATTAAAAAAACATGATTTCTTAAGAATCTTATGGCTTCCTCATACAGATAAAGGGTATGTAATTACGGGCGATAAAATTGACCCAGCCACTGCAGTTCAGGAAAATATGGGACCTAAATATTTAAAACATAGAAGAGCTGCCTCTAAGATATTATATAAATACACTCATATTTTTCCATGGTTTACAGCTATTGCAAATAAACTTTTGTATAGAGGTTTTTTTAGCGCTAAAAAGGAACACAAAGGATCATTGTACCAAGCTACGGTTACTAAATCGAGAGGTTCTACTATAGAATTAGCAGAATGGACTATTGGCTTGGACATCTTTCCAACAGTGTTTCAAGAATTAAAAACAGAAATTAATAAATGGAGTAATAAATCGTTTATTCACATCCCTATGGATGTTCGTTTTGTCTATAAAGATACTTCTTGGTTAAGTTATGCGTATGGAAAAGATACGGTTACAATGGGATGTGTTTCTAGAAATGCAGCCACTGCAGATACTTATGAAGCTTTTAAAAGTATTGAGAAAATTTTCTTAAAATATGGAGGAAGACCTCATTGGGGAAAACGTTTTACAGCCAAAGACGCTGAATTATCTAAAGTCTATGAGAAATGGGAAGATTTTAAACTCTTAAGAAAAAAATTAGATCCAACGAATAAATTTTTAAATCCGTATTTACTAGAATTATTAAACGAAAAAAAAACAATGAATGCAATTACCTAAAGGTTTTTTATTTGATTTTGATGGTGTGGTTGTAGATAGCTTCGAGAGCCATGGTAGCGCCTGGAGCTCTGCTTTTAAAGAATTATTCAACAAAGAAGTTGCACCATTTCCTAAAAATCTTGCAGGAAAATCTCCTATGATAATTGCTGCGTATTTTTGTAGTGTTATTGGTGAAGAAAAACAGACTGAAGCATTGTTTTCTCTTAAAGACAAACATTTAGACTTGTTTTTTAAAGTTCCGAAACTATTGCCTGGGGTTAACGAGTTTACAACTTTACTAACCAAAGAGAAAATACCATATGGTATTGCAAGCAACGCTACAAAACAGTTTTTAAAAAACAGTGTACATCATTTAGAATTGAATTTTCCGGTTGTTTTTGGTGTGGAAGATTATGAAAAACCAAAGCCAGCGCCAGAGGCATATATTACCTTAGCAAATGCATTGGGGTTTAAACAAAACAACTTTAAAGATA
>CAWVTK010000225.1:0-1906 GCA_963933205.1 uncultured Flavobacteriales bacterium | reverse complement strand
TAAGAATCAATTCTTTAACCCCATTTTTGGCTAATTTTTCTGACTCTATAACTAAATTTTCTATGGTTTTAGATACGTGCTTACCTCGCATAAGAGGAATGGCGCAAAACGAACAGGGTCTGTCGCAACCTTCGGCAATTTTAAGATAAGCATAGTGCTTGGGTGTAGTCGTTAAACGTTCTCCTATAAGTTCATGCTTATAATCGGCTCCTAGAGCTTTTAAAAGTTTTGGTAATTCTGTGGTACCAAAGTACTGGTCTACATCCGGAATTTCTTTTTCTAAATCTGGCTTATATCGCTCAGAAAGGCAGCCCGTAACAAATACTTTTTCTACAGAACCTTCTTGTTTGCGTTGCACATAATCTAAAATCGTGTTTACCGATTCTTCTTTAGCATTGTCAATAAATCCACAGGTGTTAATAACAACAATATTGTTTTCATCAGAATCCGATTCGTGCACAACATCAATTTCATTTGCCTTTAACTGGCCCATTAAAACCTCCGAATCATAAACGTTTTTAGAACAGCCTAGAGTTACTACGTTAATTTTGTTTTTTTTGTGTGATTTTGTGCGCATAATTTGGAGTTGAGTTGACAAGAAGTTAACAGGAAACTTTTAGGATGAATTGCTAATTTACCAATTCAATTAATCGACCCTTTTAATGTACTTGTTTGTATTTTAAATCTTGTATTTCCTTTGTGAGTAAGCTAGATAATCTATTTGAATAAAGAATCTACAAACTCAACTTTATTAAATACTTGGAGGTCTTCAATCCCTTCGCCAACACCAATATATTTTACTGGTATTTTAAATTGATCTGATACCCCTATTACTACACCGCCTTTAGCGGTACCGTCTAGTTTTGTTAGCGCAAGTGCATTTACTTCGGTTGCTCGTGTAAATTGTTTGGCTTGTTCAATTGCATTTTGTCCTGTTGAGGCATCGAGTACAAGTAAAACTTCGTGAGGTGCATTTGGTACTACTTTTTGCATCACCTTACGAACTTTACCCAGCTCGTTCATTAAGTTTACCTTATTGTGCAGCCTACCAGCTGTATCAATAATAACTACATCAGCACCTTGAGTGGTGGCCGATTGTAAGGTATCGAAAGCTACGGATGCAGGATCCGAACCCATCTTTTGCTTTACAATGGGAACGTCTACTCTCTGAGCCCAAATTTCAAGCTGTTCTATAGCGGCAGCACGAAACGTATCGGCGGCTCCTAAAACTACTTTGTATCCTTTTTTCTTTAACTGATACGCTAACTTTCCAATAGTAGTTGTTTTGCCAACTCCGTTAACGCCTACAACCATTATTACATGGGGCTTATGGTCTGAGGAAATCGAGAATCCCTTTGGGTCTTCTTCGTGATTTTCGGATAATAAAGCAGATATTTCTTCGCGAAGAAGTCTGTTTAGTTCCGTTGTTCCCAAAAACTTATCGTTGGCAACGCGCGTTTCAATACGTTCTATGATCTTTATTGTAGTTTGTACCCCAACGTCAGAACTGATTAAAACCTCTTCTAGCTTATCAAGAACCTCGGCGTCTACTTTAGATTTACCAACAACAACGCGTGCGAGCTTAGAAAAAACAGATTCTTTTGTTTTTTCGAGTCCCTTATCTAATTTCTCTTTTTTTTCTTTTGAAAAAAAACTAAAAAATCCCATAGACTTAATTTCTACATATAAAAAAAGCTTCTCTCATAAATAGAAAGAAGCTTTTACTCACTTAGTGAAGTGATTTATTTTTTTGCAAGGAAGTCTTTCACTTTGTCCTTATTTACGATTTCCTCACGAAAAACATAAGAACCTGTTTTTTCAGATCTTACCATTTTAATTGCTTTTGTAATGTCTTTAGCACCTCTTTTTTGTAAGGATGCAACTACTTTCTTAGCCATAACTTAAC
>CAWVTK010000224.1:0-2018 GCA_963933205.1 uncultured Flavobacteriales bacterium | reverse complement strand
ACTTTACAGAGTTTAAATGAAGATGTACACTATTTTCCATCTTACGAGCTTTTAATTGATGAATTGAGAGATTATAGGTTTTATGAAAAAGACAGGGTTCATCCAAACCAGGAAGCAAGAGACTATATTTGGTCTAAATTTTCATCTGGCCTACTAAGTAATAACTCGCAAATTATCAATAACGATATGGATAAATTATTCAACTCCATCTCCCATAGAGCCTTTAGAGAGGAGTCTAAAGCTCATCAATCGTTCTTGAAAAAAACGTTAGAAACTGCAGTTTCACTAAATAGTAAAGTAAACTTAGAAGAAGAAATCAAGTTGTTAAAAAGCCGTATCCAATAGAATCGATTCTTATCTTTGTAAGCTAAAAATTAGGCATTAAGCAAACACTATATATTATGGAATTTCGAATTGAGAAAGACACAATGGGCGATGTAAAAGTTCCCGCAGAAAAATATTGGGGCGCTCAAACAGAACGCTCAAGAAATAATTTTAAGATTGGTGCAGCTTCTAGTATGCCTTTAGAGCTGGTTTACGGCTTTGCTACGCTTAAAAAAGCAGCAGCTCATGCCAATTGTCAATTAGGCGTTTTAGCCGAAAATAAACGAGATTTAATTTCTAAAGTTTGCGATGAAATTTTATCGGGAATGCACGATGCAGAGTTTCCTTTGGTAATTTGGCAAACGGGCTCGGGTACTCAATCGAATATGAACACAAACGAAGTTATCGCCAACAGAGCTCATGTTATAAACGGCGGTTCCTTACTAGATGTCAATAAGTCCATTCATCCAAACGATGATGTAAATAAATCGCAATCATCTAACGATACATTTCCAACAGGTATGCATATTGCGGCATACAAAATGGTGGTAGATTGTACCATACCAGGCATCGAAAGATTACGCGATGTATTGCAGTCAAAATCCGAAGATTTTAAAGATGTAGTAAAAATAGGGAGAACGCATTTAATGGACGCTACCCCTTTAACTTTGGGTCAGGAATTTTCTGGTTATGTGTCTCAGCTAAACCATGGTTTAAAATCTTTGCGTTTTACATTAGACCATTTATCGGAATTAGCCTTAGGTGGAACGGCAGTAGGAACTGGAATTAATACTCCTGCTGGTTACGATGTATTGGTAGCTGAAAAGATTGCCGAATTTACGGGACTTCCTTTTATTACAGCAGAAAATAAATTTGAAGCACTAGCTGCTCACGATGCTATAGTAGAAACACACGGAGCATTAAAGTTATTGGCTGTTTCTTTAAATAAAATTGGAAACGACATTCGCTTATTGGCCTCTGGGCCTCGTTCTGGAATAGGGGAGCTTATTATACCCGCTAACGAGCCTGGATCTTCCATAATGCCTGGTAAAGTAAATCCAACTCAATGCGAAGCGCTTACTATGGTTTGTGCTCAAGTTATGGGTAACGATGTAGCTATAACGGTAGGAGGTGCGCAAGGACATTACGAACTGAATGTTTTTAAACCTGTAATGGCTGCCAATTTCTTACAATCGGCACGTTTAATTGGAGATTCATGTATTTCGTTTACAGAAAACTGCGCCATAGGTATTGAGCCTAATTATGCGAATTTGAAAAAGAATTTAGACAATTCTTTGATGTTGGTTACCGCATTAAACACAAAAATTGGTTACGAAAAATCGGCTAAAATTGCCAAAGCTGCTCATCAGAATGGTACAACTCTCAAAGAGGAGTCTGTTAAGCTTGGTTACCTATCTGCAGAAGAGTTTGATGCTTGGGTAAGACCAGAAGAAATGTGTGGTAGCTTAACAAATTAAGTATGCGAAAAAGTCGAAACAGTTTCGTTTTCTTGCCAAAACACTCATCATCTTTTTCGTGTAAAGAAAATTAAACCAATTTATTGGTATTTTAGAATGAAAAAACTTGCTATACTTATTTTAGTATCATTTTTGGCTTGCCAAAATGCAGAAGATCCTTCCTTAAGGCAACTTCTTAAAACCAGTGCGCCCAAAAATTTATCTGGAAAGCAATTG
>CAWVTK010000223.1:0-2035 GCA_963933205.1 uncultured Flavobacteriales bacterium | reverse complement strand
ACTTACAGCAATTATTTACACCCGAACAAATAAGCGATTTAGTTTACCAAGGTAAATTCGATTCTGCGAGTCCGCTATTTAACGATGCGCGCCTACTTTACCAGCTCTACCACACTCCTGTAGTGGGTGCTTCTGGGTCTGTTTTCGGACTCCTACTCGCCTATGGAATGAGCTTTCCGAACCAGGTTATTTACTTAAACTTCTTGTTTCCTATAAAAGCAAAATACTTTGTAATTATTTACGGACTTATAGAGCTTTTCGGAGGAGTTCAAAATTATTCTGGAGACAATGTTGCTCACTTTGCACATCTTGGAGGTATGCTCTTTGGCTTTATTCTTATTAAATACTGGAAGAAAAACGATATGAATTTTTACTAATGCTGAACGATCTTAAAACCAAATTCACGAGTGCAAATGCATTGTTTAAGTTGATCTACATCAACTTAGGGGTTTTTGTGTTTTTTAAAATTTTAGCCACATTTTCCTATCTAGTTCAAAGTCCCGTTTTTTCGGCTACTTACCTGCTTGGCATCCCTGTAAACACATCTAAACTCCTTTTTAAACCCTGGACCTTAGTTACCTACATGTTTACGCATGTAGATTTATTTCATATTTTAAGCAATCTTATTTACCTCTACTTTGCCGGACAAATATTCTTACACTATTTTAATGCAAAAAAGCTCTACAGTTTATACGTATTAGGCGGGCTCGCCGGTGGACTTGCTTACCTACTTGCTTTTAATTTTTTTCCTGCATTTTCCAGTGTTTCAAACAGCTCATTAATTGGTGCTTCGGCTTCTGTTATGGCCCTATTATTTGCCGTAGCAACCTACGTACCTAATTATAAAATAAACCTATTTTTTTTGGGAGCTATTCCTATTAAATACCTGGCCATTGTTTTTGTTTTTATGGATGTAATAAACATACCTAAGGGAAATCCTGGCGGGCATATAGCTCATTTAGGCGGTGCTTTGGTTGGGGTGTTGTTTGTGTACAAGTGGAAAAGAGGAACAGACATCACTTTGCGTATTAATGGAATTTTAGAATCCGTAATTGACCTGTTCAAAAAAAAGCCCTTAAAAACAGTTCATCGCAGAGCTAAATCAGACGAGCAGTACAATCGAGAAAGTAGTCTCCACAGAGAACAAATTGATAAAATACTCGATAAAATATCCAAATCTGGCTACGACAGCTTAACCGAAAAAGAAAAACAATACTTGTTTAAGAATAGTAAAAAATAATAAATTGAAGAATTTATCGCTGTTAAATAAGCTTTTATACCTACTCAACCTACTTTTAGTTGTTCTGTGGGTTTTGGCATTTTTAGCGCCTTATATAAATCCTAAAACTTTTTCTGTAGGCGCAGTTTTGGCAATCGCATATCCGCTGCTACTTCTTACACATTTATTTTTTGCTGTTTACTGGCTCACACGTTTTAATAAAGTTATTTACTTATCGGTAGGTGTTTTACTGATCAGTTACTTTTTTAGTGTGCCCATTTTTAATACCAAAAGTAAGTTTAAAGCCTTGGCAAAAGATCAGTCCTTTTCTATTCTCTCGTACAACACACAATCCTTTTATCATGCTGGAGGAAGCCAAGAAAATGTAAGCGATGTAAAGGCAAGCATTGCTCATTATTTAAACCAACAAAATGCAGATGTGCTTTGCTTACAAGAAGCCAGAAAAGGCTTTTCATCTAGCTTAAATTACCCCTACAAATCGCTTTATGGCTTCAATCAAATTTACAGTAGGTATGAAATTGTATCGGCAGGAAATCTAGCATTTAATCAGGTTACGACAAACGCCTCTGCTTATGCAGACATTATTTTAAACTACGACACCATTCGTATATACAACCTACACTTAGAGTCCTTACACCTTGGAAGTACCGACTACACACTTATAAATGGAAATGAGAGAACTACACAACAAGAGGTTTCAGAAAAAACACAAGAACTTTCCAATAAAATTAGTAGTGCCAGTGCCAAAAGAGTGGAGCAGATAAATACGCTTTTAAGCCATGTAAAAAGCAGCCC
>CAWVTK010000222.1:0-2143 GCA_963933205.1 uncultured Flavobacteriales bacterium | reverse complement strand
ATTTATAATGTCTCATAATACCTAGATAAGAATTCATAGAACATAATAAAGCATCTACATTGTGAGCTTGTATTTTTTGCGTTCTGGCAATGGTATTAAATTTAGAAATAGCATCGTACATATTCCCTTTGGTACGATTGGCTATGTAAATTCTGTTTGGTTTTAGTACAGCGCCAACAAACTTTACACCTTTTGTGTAATGTTGTAAGTATTTTTTTTTGGGGTGAATTTTAAGTCCTAATTCATCTTGTAAAAAACGACTAAGCAAAGGCATCAACTTAGTTAAATACGCTTTAGATGGATGAACCAATACAAAATCATCTACATACCTACCGTAGTATTTAAGCCCCAAGTTATGTTTAACAAAATGGTCGAAGGCGTCCATATAGAAATTAGCAAATACTTGAGAAGTTAAATTCCCTATGGGCAAACCAATTCCCAATCCAGAATGGAATAGACTTTTATTACGAGGCAATCCCTTCCAATTATACTTTTCGCCTTTTATAAGGCAACCTTGTGTGGAATTATTAAAAACCACTTTACGGCATAAGTCTATTAGCAATTCTTTATCATCTTGGGTATAATTTGTTTCGATAAAAGGCCTTAGCATATCAAACAAAATTTGCTTGTTTATATGCATAAAAAAACCTTGAATATCGAGTTTAAGAATGTAACAGTCTTGCGAATAGTTTTTAGAACAACGACGTATAAAACGATCGACTCTTTTAATGCCATAATGCGTACCCTTACCAACCCTACAGCTATAAGAATCTAAAATAAATTTCTTTTCGAAATGCGGATTGAGCTTATTTATGATAAGATGGTGCACGACTCTATCTCTAAAGTCTGCTGCAAATATTTCACGTTGTACAGGTTTATGTACTATAAATGCAATAGATCTACCTACGCTGTAGGTTCCATTATTAATTTCGCTTAGTAAGCTAAGAAGATTGCTTTCGTAGTTAATTTCGAAAGCCAAGGCATTGGAGGTTTGACGTTTGTTTTTCCGACAATCGTAATAGGCTTGTAAAATTTCTTCGAAACTTATTTTTGGTTTTATAGATGAACCAAATAGAGCGTATTGCATTAAAGCTTAATTGAGTTCGTGTGGCACAGGATATTCGCAGCTAAACAAATCATAAAAAAAGGAACTTGCAAGCACTGGATTAAACTCAAAAAAATCCTTTTTATTTTGGGGAGCTACTAAACCAAACAATTCAAAAAAGCCTTCTATAGTACGCTGACGGAAGCAGAAAAAAGCATAGTGCTCTTTTCTCACAAATTCGGCATCGAACTCCTCTAAAAGCAAAGGAAAGGCTTGGTAATATTTTTTACAATAAAATAAATCGGTTTGGGGTTTATGACCAAAGTTATTTAGCAAGATTATAGAAAACGCAAAGCCCAACTGCCCAGTATTTTCGCTACTAAATCTATCGAAATAGCCCCAATTAATATGTAAGGTGTATAATTTTAGAAGGGAGTTAAACAAATCGCTACTGTTTAAAAGCGCCTTTTCTCCTTTTTTAGTTAAGGTAAGTACTCCTTTTCGATGCTTACTAAAGCTCGAGTTATTCAATAAAATATGTGCTAAATGTATTATTGGAGACTTTTCTTCTTGGTACAATTTAACAATTCCTGAATCTACATTTTCATCGGGCATAAAGCTTTGCTCGTAAATTTGCTTTACAATTTTAACGGGTAAATTGCCTTTAGGAGTAAGCTTAATCCCTTTTGGGTTATTCAACAAACACATTAAATAGCGAACCGTATTAAAAATAGGGCTTATCGTGTAAGCTTTAGCCTCTAAATTATTGATTTTAACAACAGACTTTTCTTCAAAAGGAAAATACAGAATTTCGTGCATTTGATTGGGCGAATGCCCAAGGAAATCTCTTTGACGAACCCCTTCTAAGGTCTGTTCTATTTGAGCATAAAATTCATTTGTTGAATGATTCATTTATTTAGTGTTGTTTAAAAAACAAGCCCCACCATTGTGGCAGGGCTTTAGCCTTTGTTAAAGAAGCCCGAACTGCACGAACTCTAAGAGAATTGTTCTTATTGTTGTTGTTCGTGTTGCCATTATTGAAGTTGACGTTCCACGCGTTGTTATTATTGTTCTCCGAGGAAGACCAACGAATTACAA
>CAWVTK010000221.1:0-2190 GCA_963933205.1 uncultured Flavobacteriales bacterium | reverse complement strand
AGCTTTGGCCATTGCCGTCTCCAAAACTTGCGCCCTCCCAAGAATAGTTTTGGGCGGTACTGTTTACACAGAGCATAAAAAAAAGGCTGTACAAGAGTGGTTTCATTTTGTGTGTAGTCTGTTTAATTAACAATTACTTTTTGTATGGATTTAGCTCCATCTTCTAGTCCTAAAACTATAAAGTAGCTGCCTGGAGCTAGCTGCCTGCGCACTTGTATTTCTTTGTTTTTGCCGGTGTAGCTTTGGCTGTAAACCAAGGCACCCAAAACCGTGTACATGTCTAGCTGTTGTATGGCTTGCTTTGCCTGCAAGCTAAAAGCTCCTTGGTTGGGGTTTGGATACACCAGGGTTTCCAACTGCTGCACATCTTCTAAATCCACATTATGGGCACTTAGCTTGGCTATAAAAAGCTGTGCAGAAGTACTGTTAAGAGAATAACTGTGTTCCCCAAATTCGAGTTGAGAACTAAAGGACTCTCCTACCAAGTATAAATCCTCCTTACTGTCTATGTGCATGTCGTATAAAAACTCTCCGCCAGATCCCACTATTTTTTTTGCCCATAAATGAGCGCCCTCTGGACTTAGGGCTCTTATAAAAACATCGTAACCACCCGAAGATTGCAAGGTATCGGTACCAAAAATGACCTCTCCAGAAAATGTTCCCGCCAAAAACACATTCCCTAGCGAATCTGAACTGGCCTTTGAATACCATTCTGCTCCGCTAGAATTCGTCATTTCGTGCCATTTTACATTGCCCAGGCTGTCGTAACAAACCACAAAAGCATCTTGAGAGCCAAAAGAATTACCCAATAAGGTAGCTGCATTTTCGAAGTAGAGTTGGTTCGGTTGTGTTTGAGACACCGTCTTACCCGATAAAATAATAGCATTGTTTGAAGCCGCATGTATATCTCTTACTTGTACATTAGAACCCCAATTAGGTACCCCAAAGTATTTTGCCCATTGGAAATTGCCCGTAGTGTCGTACTTGGCTAAATAAGCTGCATACTCGTAATTGGATGGAAAGTCTAGGGTGTATACTCCAAAGTTAAGGTCTGTAGCAAAATGAGAAATACCGCTAATGTAAATTGAGTTTTTGATATGCGTTAGATTTGTACCAGATTTTACAGCAACATTTTTAAGCCATACTGTTTCGCCATAACTGTTAAATTTTGCTAAAAAAAAATTACTACTTTCAGATACTAAAGTATCAGAATTCACAATACAATTACAGTTTGTAGTAGTGCCCCAGGCATCATTTCCAAAAGCAAAAAGACTGTAGAGTGCTCCTTCATCATCAATAGAAAAATTTTCGTAACCTACAGAATTAGCACAAGAACCTCTAACACGAAAATTATTGATCAATAAACCATCATCTGAATACTTTAGTACATCTACAGTATTGTAACTAGGAACACTATCATTGGCAATGTAATCTTGTCCACCTACAAGAATGGTGTCTTGGTAGGTAAGCGCTATGTAAATTGTACCAAAAGGATCTACTTCTATATATGTTGAGTTGCTTATTATACTGGAAAAAGTAACGTAGGATATTTCCTCCGCCTCGGCAATCGTCTTTAGCCAAAGCAGGGAATCGTTAGCAGCGTATTTGGCCAAAAACAAGCCCACAGGTTTGGTGCTGTATATGCTATGGCTGCCAATGTGCATGCTGCCGCTAAACTTTCCCACCACTACCTTCTCGTCTGTATTGGAAATGTCCATGCGGTACACCACAGAGCTTTGGCCATTGCCGTCTCCAAAACTTGCGCCCTCCCAAGAATAGTTTTGGGCCAAGCTGCAAAATCCAATTAGAAAAAAAAGAGGGTATACAAGAGCGTTTTTCATGGTTTTTTTGGGCGTTTAGTTTCCGTGCTCGGGAAAAGGAATAAACCTTAGTTGTTCGATTAAAGAAAACATCTGATTGCACTTTTGCGAGCAACACGAATGTGCCAAGCGGCAAAGATCCTTGCTGCGCAGGTCTAACTCGTTAAAACCTATGCGGCTGTCGTTGCTGTTGTGCACCTGCGGAAAAGGACCGTGGTCTTCTTCCCATTCAGAATCGTCTGGATCCTGATACGGAAATACATGGTCATCGGAAAAAATAGGATGTGCGAGGGCATTATTGGAAGGATCGTTTACGTAGAACATGCCGGTGAGATCATCGTCACCTAAATCATTTTGAAGATCATTTATT
>CAWVTK010000220.1:0-2239 GCA_963933205.1 uncultured Flavobacteriales bacterium | reverse complement strand
TCAAAAATTTCAGTAAAAAATGAGAACCGTACTTGCATTGCTCCTTTTATTAAGTAGCTACTCTTCGCTTACAGCTCAAGAAGTGAACCCACTAAAAAATAAAAAAGGCGAATTTTTTATGTATTGGGGCTGGAACAGAAGTTCATACAGTGCTTCCGACATTCGTTTTTATGGCGAAAATTACGACTTTACCCTAGACGATGTTTCGGCTCAAGACCGGCAAACACCTTTTAATACCTACGATTATTTTCATCCGCTGCGAATTACCATTCCACAATTTAATGCGCGACTGGGTTATTTTATTAGCGATAAATACAGCATTTCTATAGGAGCCGATCATATGAAATATGTTGTAGACTCTAACCAGCTGGTAAATGTAAACGGATACATTTCTAATACCGGCTTGGATTACGATGGTGTTTACCAAGACGAATCTGTAGTTTTAGCAACCAATTTACTTCGCTTGGAGCATACTGATGGGTTGAATTACGTAAACATTGAGTTGCGTAGAGTAGATGAGTTAAAGGTTTTTAATAAAGTTTCTTTAAACTTAATTGAAGGTTTTGGTGTAGGTGTTATGATTCCTAAAACAAACGCTACATTATTAAACAATCCCCGCCACGACGATTTTCATGTTTCTGGGTATGGTTTAGGCGCTCTGCTTGGTTTACAAGTTCATTTGGGTAAATATTTCTTTATTATGTCGGAGCTAAAGGGCGGCTTTATCAATATGCCAAATTTTAGGACAACCTCGAGTGCTGCAGATAAAGCAAGTCAGCATTTTTTCTTTGCACAATCGAATATTGTATTTGGTGTACGAATGAATTTTTTAAACAAATAAAAAAAAGTCCTGCTCAGCAGGACTTTTTTTTTACTTAATAATTTCGATGCGTTTGCTTATCCTTTGCTCTTTAGAATTTAGTTGGTAGAGGTAAGTTCCTGCCGAAAGCTCTGCCAGATCTAGCGTAAACTCATGGTATCCCGGTTCAAAATTACCCGTGGAAATTTCTCTTACTTTATGTCCTACAATATCAAAGAGCTCTAAACTCAAACTAGAAGCTTCGTGAAGGTAAACGCGAACAAGTGTTTGGTTTTTCGCAGGATTAGGTACGGCGTTAAAAAGCTGAACAGATTCTAAGGGTTTACTGGTATGCACAGCTGTTGCCACAAGCAGTTCATTCTGAGTATAAATATTTTCTTTATCGCAAACAATGTTTACATTTTGAATCTTGTTTTCAGAAGTATCCCATAGTTTAAAACTAAATGCTTCAGAGGCATACAAACCTTCTTTTTCTTCAGTAAGTTCATCCTCCCCCCAAATGCAAACTACTGTATTAGGTAAGGTTATTTTTGCTGCACCCACCATAATTCCTTGTGCATCGTATGCGTACAATTCGTCTTCTTGCGTAACAGAAATGTTCCAGATAGACGCAGGAATTAACAGATGCATGTTAGAACCTGAGTTTAAATTGAAGCTAACCTTAGCTGGTGTATTGTTGGTATAAGAAGCTTCAGTTTGTCTGTATTCGTCTGCGTTAGCAATATAATTTAATTCAATGTCTGAATTTGATTTAACTTGATAACCTTGCCCCGGTTTTAAATCGCCTATTCCATTAAAATTCCAATTTGGAAGCAAAGCATTACCTAGGTAGTCTTTTACAATAACAAGTTCACTTGCAATGTCTCCAAACACCAAAGTTGCATCAGCATTCACATTTCTTAAATAGGGAATAATATTCCAACCCTCTGCTATGGGTACTATTGAAGATTGTGCCGCTATTAGCGTTCCTTCGATAGTGAGATTACAAAGCTGGGTTACTTTTACTTGGTATCCTTGTAGGTTGTTTAAGGAACCAATTCCGTTAAAATTCCATTCGGGTAAATAGGCTTCTCCCAGGTAGTTTTTAACAATTATGATGTTTTCTTCTACAGTGCTAAGTACATTTTCAAATGCATTTTGGCTGGGTACAACATATGTTGAGAATAGATTCCAACCTTGGTCAAGAATTATTTCTTGCCCGCCAAGAGCTGTGTATTCGCAGGAACCATCTTCCACATTGGCAATGGCATTGTAGTTTAGTGCCGAAGCGTCCATACACCCAGAAATAGAGTTTACTACGGTGATACTTCCATCGTTATTTACCAGATTAACGTTGTCCACAAAAAGATTATTTCCGAAGCCATTCACATTTACAAATCGAATGTTTACCATTTGAGAATTGAAGACATTTAAACTAAT
>CAWVTK010000219.1:0-2275 GCA_963933205.1 uncultured Flavobacteriales bacterium | reverse complement strand
GGTGTTGTGTTGTGGAGCAACCACTACGCTAAAGTGAGGCAACATCACTTGGGTTTGTTTTTTCAGAAATAATTGCTCCAATAGCCCTATTTTTGTCTCGTTTAAGACCTCCAAAAATAACAACATAACGCACTCATTTTTTTTAAGACATCTGATAAATCACTTTAGAGCCCCTTAATTTTCATTTTTCGGAACGCTTGTGCAACAGTTACCTTTGTTGTGCTTTCGTTATTTTAGGCAACTTAATTTTTTAAAAACACTTACATTGATTAAGTAAAAATCTTAGCGGTATTTCTAGTTACCGTTAAGCCAAACCAAAGTAAAAACTCAAAATACCGAGTGTGTTAAAAAAGCCATGTATCATAATCATAAACCACAAATCGTATTTGCGTATGTAGAATATTATAGATAAGAGTGCTCCGATAATTACCACAACAAGTTGCCCTGTAATTCCTTGCTGCATGTGCATGTATCCAAAAAAACCACAAATTATTAGAATATTAATAGCAAGACTGATTTTACTGTCTCCAAAGAATTTGACGAACTGTCGCATAAGATAACCTCGAAAAATAATTTCTTCTCCAAATCCCGCAGTAGCCCACACTATTAATAACCAGACGATGGTGAGTTGAAGGTTTCCTTCCAATTGGCTCATGCTTGAATAATCAATAGGAACTCCTGTTAGCTTCTCGATTCCAGGAACTACTGCAAAGACATAAAAAACAAAGAGTCCCAGTGCAACTAACGGAGCATGCACAAGGAGATTTTTTGCATTGAATTTTCCACGTTTAAACCCAAGTGCTGAAAATGGTTTCCCCTTGTATTCTATATAATTAGCTATAATGATGATTATAGAGATAATTATATTTTCAAAAGGTGTTCTGGTTATTGGTCCAAAGTACATGAAACAAATAATGGACAGAGTGATTAATGGAATTAATGCTTGTCGTAAGGTAATTTTGTTCATCGTTTTTAATTTTAAATTCTAAGCGAAATAATGAACAAATTACCTGATAGTCCCTTTAAATACTTATGTTTTTACTGAATGGTAGTATATTTATAACTGAATAGTCGTTATATTTTATTGAAACCAATACATAAATGCGTTTCGTTTGTAACGACTGATATTGATTTCAGCAATCGCATCGTTTTCAATGGAAGTTTTTAATCGAATATGCAACTTGCCATTTTCGATTTTTTCAATTTGGTCTATTGCATCTTTGTGAATAATAATTTGCCTATTGGCTCTAAAAAACAATTGATCGTTTATTTTTTCTTCGAGCTCGTTCAATGTAAAATCGGTGGTTATTGTGGCGCCATTATTTTGAGCAGTATATACAATTTTGTTTTCGCTATAAAAACATGCAATATTTTCGTAAGTAAGCTTGGTTGTTTTCGCACCACTTTTAATAATAATTTCATAATCTTTTATAGATAGCTTATATAAATTGTAGATGTCTAGGGAATATGCTAAACCTATGAGAATAAAACTTAACAACAAGGTAATTAGCAATCCAATTAATAAATAATAGAATTTAGTTTCTCCACCTGCAATTTTATTTAAAACAATACCTAATGGAATATACATGACGGCAATATACCCAAGAGTAGAGACCATATACCATGAGATAGAGGCGATTTCTACTTTTTTAGAGAAATACTTTTTCTTGTAAAATTTAAAATTAAGCTCTGCTATGATTCCAATAAGAATACACAAAACAATAGTGGATAGAAAGCCTTCTATTGGGAATCTATACGATTCACCATCAGGGAAACTCTCAGGAGTTGATAAATGATTTACGACTAAAGAGAAAATTATAAAGACAATTAATTTCTGAAACCAACGCCACGCAGAACTACAGATAAATTTATGCCATGTTGTTTTTACTTTATTTTTGGTTGGTTGTGTAGTAATCATGAATTAGAAACACTTTTTTAAGATTTAAAAGTAAATAATAATTTCTCCAAGAATATGTTTAAAATTTTTTTAAATTTTACCCGAGGAAGTAAATTTTGTCTAATTTTTCTAAAGAATTTTATCATTGGTTAGCGGTTTCTGATAATGAAGCACAACGGGAGACTTCGCACTACCCCCCATTTCAGTTAAAGATTAATTTGCTTGAACTGTTCACAACACATTTAAGGCTTTGTTTTCTCTCCAAAAAGTACAGTAATTGCATCCGTTCTTTTTTTAGATAGTCCTTTAAATCGACTACAAAAGCCTTTATTTGAGACCGAAACTCAAAGACAAGCATTTTCAGCTTGTTTTTCAAGG
>CAWVTK010000218.1:0-2289 GCA_963933205.1 uncultured Flavobacteriales bacterium | reverse complement strand
GTGTTGGAAAGCACAGGAATTCCATACGCATTGGAAGGATCGTTTACGTAGAACATGCCGGTGATTTTAGAATCATGTAACTCTAAAAAAGAACCATTTATATTATTATCTGGATCGTTAAAATCCGAATAGGCATCGTCTTGCCAGAGGCCGTTGGATCCTCTAAAATTTCTACCGGTAATAAAGGGCGAAACAATGGGTACGGTTCTCTCTATTCCATCGTTAGATACATAGTAATGTTTTTTGTAATTGTCTTGTACTTCTCCAGAAAAGTCGTCTAAGGTTTTTCCTATATTTCCACCATCATAAAAACGAGCGTCTATTTTTCCGGTATGGGTAGCTGGAATGGGATCCCAGTAATTGGCCTCTTCACCATAGCCCAGTGGCCGTACCATGGTAAAAAAGGTTTTGGTTTCTGACCCGTGGCAGCCGGCACAGGTGTTTAAGGAAATTTGGCGGCGTATGGTTTTTTCTCTTTCGGAGCTTTCGCCGTTGTAAGTTTCTTTGTTAAATACGGAGGGTTTCATACCAACGTTCCAAAAGTCGAGTCCAAAATAATGCATCAGTTCTCCCTTCATTTCCGAAACCGGCTGGAGTAATTCGGTGGGTAAATTGTGGTTTCCGTGTGCTACACGCACAAAGTTTTGGTTTTGGTTTACGCCGTATATCCAATCGATCAGCTCGGTACTGCTGGTAGGTGTGTCAAAATCATTAGTATTGTGAGTAAAGTTGTTATTGTCATAGGGCACGTTGGTTACCGGAGCATTTACCAGCAAACCCTGCTCGTTCAGCTCAAATTGGCGCAGCTGCCAATTGGCACTTCTCCAACCTGTAAGATTTGGCCCCCCAATTAATTCTGCCATTAGTTGTTCGTTGCTGCGCACCTGATTTATGGCAGATCCGTTAGGATTGCCGGGCTTTGCTCCGGCATCGGTAACGGTATTGGTTAAAAGCTCTAAGGCAGATAAGTATTCGTCCAAGCCTTCATCCATGTTTAAATCTGAGAGGTCTATCCAGTCTTGAGCTCTTTGTTTTACATTGCATTTTTCGCTTTCTACGTTTCCGTATTCCAAAATTACATTCATCCCCTGCCAATCTAAATTCGGAACTTGTCCAGCACCACTTATATTAACATGAATGGGTGGCATGCCAATGTTTGTCAAATTGTTATTTAAACCATAATTATAAGCGCTTATAAGGGAGTACACAAAGCGGGTTTCTCCAGAATTGCTGAGGCTGCCGCTGTAGCCTCCGTTTCCTCTCAGGTCCATACGGTTTACAATGGCAGAGAGTTTAAAGGGCGCATTGCTTAACAAGGCATCTATACTTACATCGGCCCAATGTTCTTGCCAGTTTTGTTCTGTTATAGTAGCGTTTCCAATAGATTGGTGTAAATTTTTAGCCTTTGACAACCAGGGTCTAATAATGAACCTAAACCAGCTTGAACTACTTCGACTGTTAGTTGTAAAGTCATTTAAACTGTAGCTTGCTTGTTCTCCAATCACCCAGGTTTTTAAAAAGTCGCGTACTTTTTCTACTTGTTCTGGGCTAGATTCCTGGTCGAGTCCGCCGGCCATGTTTTTCATTAAATGGCCAAAGGTCCACACTCCTATAGGGTTTCCGGTTCCTTCTACTATATTGTAGGTTCTTGCAGGGTCTTCTACCACACGGAGGTCTGCTATCCACAAAGATTTTGGCTTGTCTATTTCGGTGTTTACCTCGCATTCGGGCTCGTTTATAATATTGGGGTTTAGCAGTACTTCTTCAAACTGGTCGAACATTTTAATATCTAAGGTTTTAAACTCGTCGGCGCCCAGTACTCTTCCTAAATGCCCGGTATAGTTAATTTGAAAGCCTCGCTTCCTAATTTTATCGAGTTTATTTTGGTACACCTGTTTAAAAGTATGCGGATCTTGCGATATAAGTGTACTGTACTTTTGGTCTTTGGCAACATCGTCCGGAAAAACGCCGTCGTCTCGTAAGGTACACAACTGAGTTTTGCCTAGAAAAAAAGGCAGCTTTCTTGGTAAATTTACATCGCTTGCATAATTTACCCGTACAATCATGTTGCCCTCGCGTTTGGGTTTTTTGAGTTGCTGCACCCAAAATTCGGTAGGTATGGGTGGGTGTTGTTCTAACTCGGCCATTTTAAATTTCGGAGCAGGATCCCAACTTAGTAAATAATTGACAGCAATACTGCTGGTAGTAAAAATTTTAAGATACCTCTTTTCATTATAGATATTATTTAATTAATTAACAGAATGGTACGCGTAAAGCAGTACCGAGAAT
>CAWVTK010000217.1:0-2356 GCA_963933205.1 uncultured Flavobacteriales bacterium | reverse complement strand
GTAAGAATTCATGACCACACCGACATGACCTGGTATGGAAATTACAATGAGTGGGGAGTTCTACCCGATTCAAGTACTAATTTCCGAAAAGTTTACATGCATTATACCATGGGTTGCGCAACTGGTGGATGTTCTGATTGGGACTATACAAGCAAGATATTGGTAAGACACAGAACGGGAGCTATAGACTCCACATTTAACGAATCGCCTAGCTTTACGGTAAATGGAGAAGAAGTAGATACTTTAGCATTTACGGGGGACAGCACCTATGTTCATTTTTGGAACTCAGATAGTGCTTACGTAGATTCTGCACTTAGTACTGCTTTTGAGATTATTCGATTTAGCGATGCATCTAATCCTACTATAGCTGTAGATACAATTCAAGGATTTGCCTCTGACTTTTACAATTTAGAATTTGACTCGCTGGGGTCTGTGATCGATTCTTTTTATGTTGCATCAAATAATACTTTGATTCTTGAATATTACAGCTGGCATCAAGTATTCGACGTAATCGAAAACTATGAATTGGCCCGTGTAATTACTCCTTATGGGGGTTATTTGGAAAACGATTGGGAATTTACAACGACCTTTGATGTAACTGATTTTATTCAGGTTTTAAGAGATTCTGTAGAAATTACATGTCATTACAGTGGTTGGTCGTCTGGGTTTAGTGCAACACTCGATTTTGAATTTATAGAAGGTACACCTGCCAGAGATGTTGTTAAGATTGAGCCTATTTATAGTGGATCTTACAATTACAGTAACTCATCAGATTTTGAAGCAACAAAATTGGTTCCTAAAAATTTCTTAATTCAAGATAATGCTAGCAGTGCTGTAGTTAAAATGTCTGCTACAGGTCATGGTTTTGACAACAACCAATCTGCTGCAGAATTTAAACCCATAAATTACTATGTAAAAATAGATGGCGCGCAAACCCACACGCAATACAATTGGGATTCCAATTGTGGAGAAAACCCTATTTATCCACAAGGTGGTACATGGATTTACGATCGGGCAAATTGGTGCCCTGGTACGCGTTCTCAAGTATTTGAGCATGAAATAAGTCCGTACATTACACCTGGCGATTCTGTAGAAGTAAACATTGATTTTCAATCCTACTCTTGGAGTGGAGAGCAAACACCCTCTTATATTATAGAAGCTCAATTGGTACAATATGGGGCTGCAAATTTTTCTAATTCTGCAGAAATTATAGACATTATAAAACCCTCGTTAAAAGATGAGCACAGCCGTAAAAATCCTATCTGTGGAGAACCACTTATTAAAATAAAGAATTACGGAAGCGAAGCACTTACCTCCTTGGAAATAGAATACAATATAATTGGAGGAACTCTTAATACGTATACCTGGACAGGAAATCTTGCTTTTAACGAAACAGAAGAAGTGGAATTACCAAGACTATCGAGTTGGCAAGGAACGCAAAACACTTTTGAGGCTAAGCTTAGGTTGCCAAACGGGCAAGAGGATGAATACAGTGAAAACAGTACTATGCGCTCCGATTTTGAAGTAGTTCCGGACTACCCCGAAACATTTGCACTTTATGTTTCTACAAATGACGGCGTAATTAGTAATTCGACTCAAGAATCGGAAACAAAATGGGACTTTTACGATGCAGAACAAACGGCTGTATACTCTAGCGGTAGCCTTTATGCCGACATCGACTACAAAGACACGCTCACATTTGTTCCAGGCTGTTATACTTTTGTTATGGAAGATTCTGACGAGGATGGTTTAAGTTTTTGGGCTAATAATGATGGCTCTGGTTCTCTAAGATTTCGTAAAGTTCCTGGCTCCTGGCTAAAACTCTTTAATGCTGATTTCGGAACAAACATAATTCAACAGTTTACGGTAGACTACCCAACAAACATTACAGAAGTAATGGGAAATAGTTTTGAAGTATTTCCAAACCCAGCTAAAAACCAAATTACAATGAATGTTTCTTTAAGTGGTCCAGAAAATATTGAATTTATACTGTTTAATAGCCTTGGAGAAGAACTAGCTAAAGTTTCTAAAAGCAACTTTACAGTGGGTGCAGAAACGTTTGACACAAGCCTATATGCACCAGGCATTTACTATTGTAAACTTAAAACAGAAAGTAAAGAACAGGTTCGTAAGTTTGTAATTATTGACTAAAACTTCGATCGCTTTTAATCAAAAATAAAAAACCCTCCTCTTGGAGGGTTTTTTATTGGAAAATAAATGAGTAAATTAAAGTCCTAATAAAATAATTAAAATTATGCTAGTAAAAATTTATGGAAGCGCTGTATATGGAATTGGAGCTACTACCATTACCATTGAAGTTAATGTAGCGCGAGGCGCTAAGTTTATTTTGGTAGGC
>CAWVTK010000216.1:0-2403 GCA_963933205.1 uncultured Flavobacteriales bacterium | reverse complement strand
TTTACTACATCGTGATGCTGTAAGTAGAAAGCAGTTTCTGTTTTGTTTTTAGAAATCCCTAAAATATAATCTAAGTCTAAAAGCACATCAAACTCTTCTGAAATCTCTCCTTTGTCTACATCAAATTTAGGTCTAGACACAATAGCTGTTTCTTGAATGGCATATTCTTGGTATCCACCGGCTAATAAAACCAGGTCTTCCGCGGTCATACCTTCTGTTAAAGTAAAAGTACCTGGGTTTTTTACATACCCTTTAATAGCAACGGTTTTGTTAAGAATGGTATTTAAGGCTTTAGAGTAGAGAACAATTTTATCTCTAGGCACTAATTGCTCGTTACTCTCCTTACTCAATACATCTAATAAATTATAAGACTGCTTATAGTACATCCCTGTTTGGGTATTGTAACGGTTTAAGTCTACACGAGAATTTAATACCTGTGCCTGGAAATCTTTGTCTTCTAAAGAAACTGTTTGGAAAATCACATCGTACATGGTCAAATCTTCGTTCCAAGCATGTTCCCCTCCTTTAGTACCGTAGCCCGAAATACTCACAGTTCTGTCGTCTCCTTCCGTTTTATTCAAACTGAACAGTTCTACTCTATCTTCATTTTGAAGATTGAAGTTCTCTGTTCCTGCCAAGACATTGGCTAGGTTAAAAGTGTAGAAGTTACGTGTACCGTCTTCGTTAGCTCTGTACAAGTGGATACGCTCCATATATACACGGGGCAAAAGACTGTCGGCAGCCGAAACGATTAAAGAATGAATGTCTGGGAATTCTGAAATGGCATAGGTTCCAGGTCTTTTTACAGGTCCTGTTATACTCGCTTGATTCATTACTTTTCCGAGGATGCTTTTTACTGTAATTACATCGCCATCGTTGAGGTCGTAATTCTTTTTAGCTGCTTTTAAAACTGCTAAATCAATAGAGGATATAAAGCGATGGTATACGGCATCGGCAGAGCGCTCTTCAAAAGGAGTAATTCTACTCAAGCTTACATTCTTTAGGGATGCATCTGCATTTAAACCACCCGCCAAAGCAATAATTTCATTTAAACCTTCACCATCTTTCAATTCGAATTTAGCTGATTTCTTAACTGCACCGTTCAATGTAATGCTGTTGTTCCGAATTGGAATAAAGATAACATCGTTGTTCATTAAACGCACATCTTTACTTAATGAACCTTTGGTGATGTAATCGTATAAATCGATTGTTTTGATCAACTTATTGTTTCTGTATACTTTAATCTCGCGCAAAGACCCTGTAGTCTTTATTCCTCCCGAAGCGTATAATGCATTGAGTACGGTAGCAAAACCATTTACCAAGTGAGGCCCTGGAGTGTTAGACTCTCCCAATACCGTAATACTTACCGGACGTAATTGTGTTAAGGATACATCTATAAACGAAGTTTGTGGTGAAGTGGTTAATCCTGAGTAAGACTTTCCTAAGTAGTTTCTTAATTTCTTCTTTAAGGTTTTAAAGGTATAGCCCGAAGCAAAGAAAACACCGTTCTCTGGCAGTACTACATTTCCATTCAAGTCAATCCGCACCTGTGCTTGGTACGCATGCGAACCCCATACATACAAACGGATCTCATCGCCAGGTCCGAGGATGTAGTTCTCATCAATATTCCCAACTAAATAGTCTTTATTGGCAAATGGGTTGTTTTGGAAAATCTCGTAGCCGAAATATTTAGCATCTACCTTAGGTGCATTTACCGTTGGCGTAGCCGCTACTGCTGCATCACCTGAGTAAGAAATAGTGGTGGTGGTTTCCGTTACTCCATTGTCTACTGTAGCTGGAGCAGCATTGGGTTTCGTTTTTCCACTTAATATATGTTTGGCAATATAATCGTCGTAGTTAATGCCATATACCTTCGCCATTTTACGAGCTTCAGTTTCTGTCATTCCTTGCGATGCCAAGGCTGCATTTACCTCCGACATGGTGTTGATGCCTCTTCTGCTAACCTCTTTATCTAATAGAGCCTCTGTTTGGGCGCTTAGAATTACAGTGAATATTGCAAAAAGGGTGAGTAGTTTAATTTGGATGGTTTTCATGGATAGATTTAGGGAGTAGGAACTAGGAAATGGGGAATAGGGAGTAAGCGTATTGGTGCTTTTTCTGGCTTTATTCGCGCTTAACTTTTTCATACTCTTTGTTTAATTATATTTATTAATGATGTCAATTTTTTTGAAATCAAAACTTATTTTGTCAGTCTGAGGCTCTCGAAGACTCTCCGGCATAATCTTTCACTGACCTTTTGATTGCAAGACTAATTTGACCCTTTAATTTGTTGTCAGTCTGAGGCTCTCGAAGACCATCACTTTTTCAACAACCAAGAACTCGATTGTATTTTATCGCCTAAACCATCTAAAAGTGCAATTCCCATTTTCTCGCAAATAGGTC
>CAWVTK010000215.1:0-2439 GCA_963933205.1 uncultured Flavobacteriales bacterium | reverse complement strand
TTCGTTTTGGTTGTCGAGGTAAATGCCGTCCCACATAAACGGCGAGCATGCCTGGAGTGTACAGATTCTGAAATTTAAGTAACTGTCTACCACATTAATTTTGGCATTTTCGCCCAAGTAAATATTGCATTGGTTAAAAGTGAAATCTGCATCTACGGTAAACTCTTCGTTTATGTAAATGTCTTGGTTGTATATGCCTGAGCCAATGTCTGATGAATTTAGGTTTGAATAGTCGAGTGCAGAAGGGGGCACTTCGCAGCAATTTTCTATCGATACAACTACTTGATCGCTCCCATCTATGTCACAATTGGGAGGATTAACAAATAAGGTATAAGTGGTAGTGGTAAGCGGAGCAACACCCGGATTTGCTGTAGTATAAACACTTCCATCGCTGCCTTCCCAATAGTACGTTGACGAGCCATTAACTGAAGGATTTCCTCCCAGTATGGTTAAATCTCCTGGACATACACTTACATCCTCGCCTGCATTTGCATAAATCTCAGAATGTTTTACATATACATCGTCTACTAAAACCCTTTGGGTTGCACTATTGCTACTATTGTTAAAAGAATTAAATAGTGTAATGTAGTTTGCCGGTTCTGTTACTGTAAAATTAAAACTGTACTCCATAAAATCTTCACTTTCAATTTCATGATTTACAACAATAATTTCACCAAAATAAGTGCTTAAATCAGGGCAGGTATACGCTGGCCCATACATAGCGTTCGTTCCGCTGCTGCAAGGTTTTGTTTGGCTGGTAACGATGTCTACATAAGTTTGAATTAAATTTTTCTTTCCCAGTTTTAACGTAAGATTGTAGGTAATTCCAGGCACTAAGGTTTCGGAAAGATCTAAGCTAAATCCTTCGTGTTTACTAGCCGCACCCCAACCCATGTGAACGTATTTGTTTATTGTTCCATAAATGTCTATAGAATTTATCTCATCTAATGGCCATATGGTGTAATCTGATAAATCTCCAGCTATTAAAGTCATGTAAGGATTTTGAAAATCGCCTCCACACACTAGATTGCACTCATCCTGATCGGGTAAATTGCACAAACTAGCATCGTTAATTTTAATAAGTACATAGGTTGTGTTTCCTTTAGCTCCGGAGGCATCTACGGGAATGTATCTGAGGTATTGATTCGTAGCAACTGGATTGGGTGTGTACTCAAAAGGGCCGTTTAGTGAGCTGTAATTTAATACCCCACCCGACAGCACCTCAATACATTCTATGCTTTCGGCATTAACATCGTTGTAAAGTAAATCGCTTAAATTAAAATTTATAGGAACTGAAGCAATGGTTTGTAAAGAGCTTCCGTCTTCGAAAGTAAAATCATTGTTCCCAGCAATAATACTACCGCAAGAACTGTAGTTTGTTTGGTAAGAAAGCGGGTATGCACTTGCTCCATAAGTAGCACTGGTTTTGTAACCGATGTCGCATAAAGCATAGGCTTCATTTTGTGTTAAAGTTCGGTTGGTTATGCCCGCAGATAAACTACTGTTCATTACATAGTTGGGTGATCCGTTGCAATTGCTTATGAAATGACTTAAACTAGAGCCGGTTTGGTTTGGATTAGCATTGGTAAAAACAGGTTCGAAGTTATTTGGTCCGTTAAACATTACTGTGTTGGTACACGCTTGGTTGTTGTTGAAAAAGGGATTAAAAGAACTTAAAAAATTATTTTCAAAACAATTGGCACCGTTGCTTAGTAAACTTTGTCCATTTGGAGTTTCTAAGTAAGTGTCGTAGCGCGAATAAATACCAGAAGCATTGTAACCATTGGGTCCGTAAAGTCCAATGGTAGAGGCAAAACCTAAGGAGTGTATCACCTCGTGTAGGACAATGCTGTAGAGGTCATGAAAACCTGTAGTAGAGGATGCTGTAGTTAAATTGGTGTGAAAATTGAAATCGGAGTTGATGTTTACAAAACCATGGTAGTTGTAATTACTTAATAGGCTGTACCCTATTAGGTTGCTAAAAGGATCTACACCTCCATTGATAATAGCCCAAGGTATAGGATCTACAATTTCTGGATTATTTGCGTAATTAATGTAATAGGAAGAAGCAGAACCCAAAGCATTTTGACTTCCAGTTACATCTTTTACCCTAATTTTAATTTCGGGTATACCTGTGTTTACTGGAATAATGAAATTTGATAAATCGGTAAATACCTGACAGAGAACGGCCTCTTCAGCATTAGATAAACCCGTTGCGGTGTAATCTGAGTATAATGAGTAATAACCAGCTTGACAGATGAGTTCGCTGGGCGTCATTGCCTCAGATTTAGACATTTCTTTGGTGTATGTATTTCCGAAACGGTCAAATACGTTAAAGCCTCTTTCTGAACTAATAGAATCTTGATGTTGTGCATAGCTCAAGAAAAACAAAGAACTGGCTAAGGTATGACGTTCCAAGGCAATGGGTGAGGCGTGATG
>CAWVTK010000214.1:0-2527 GCA_963933205.1 uncultured Flavobacteriales bacterium | reverse complement strand
TTTCTAAAGAAACATACAACTTACCGTTGCGTTGATCAACCGACAAACCTTCGCCTTTAAAGCCGAGTAAGGCTTTGGCAACACTATTTTTTAGCTTGGCCAAATTAGCATCTTTTTCTTGCAAGAGTACATGTAAATTTTCCAAGTCTTGTTCTCTGGATTTTATCGCCAATTCTCGCTCCTCTAAATCAACCTCCATTTGACCTAAACGTTCCGTTAACTCCTTATTCTCCTTGGCTTGTTTGGCCATGGTAGTCGAATTGTTTTTCATCAAAACTTCATAAGAACTGCTTAAATCTTGGTAGGCTCTAGACTTTCTTCGAACTTCTTTTCCAAGTAGTATAGTATCTCGCTCTAAAGTACTCGATCTTAAAGATAAACGAAACACATTGTCGTTCAATTCGGAGTTGAGTAGATCTAAATCACTTTTAAGATGGTAAATGGAGTCCTTATAGGAGCTTAGCTCAGAAAAATCGGTATCTAATGCTTTATATTTTTTTAAAGAAACACATGATTGTGCAGATATAACACAGATCAACAACAGGAATATATACTTTGGCTTCATCTTTGTAAATTGAAATTTATACCAGACAAATTTAGTAGTTTTGTCTTAGAATCAACAACAACTTATGAAACGAAATCTATTTTTATTTAGCTTGGTTATAAATTCACTTTTATTTGCCCAAGATTTTAAGCAATGTGGAGCAACTATTATGCGTAATAGGGTTTTGGCCGACAAGCCTCAATTAGAAGAAAATAGAATAGAATATTTACAAAAATTAGATTCAATAAAGCAGCTCCAATATAAAATAGATGACCACGTTCGCATTATTCCTGTAGTTATTCATATAATACATACAGGAGGAAACAGTAATATTTCTGAAGCTCAAGTTCATAATGCAATGGAAATTATAAACGACGATTTTAATAAACTAAATGCGGACACCTCCTCAGTAATAAATGAGTTTGAATCTATTATTGCCGATGTAAATTTAGAGTTTAAGCTTGCTCAACTAGACCCAAGTGGTAACTGTACCAAAGGAATAACTCGTACGTTTTCTGAATTGACAAACGAAGCAGGAGAAAACGTAAAAGAACTGATTAAATGGGATCCGAGTAAATACCTTAATGTTTGGGTAGTTTCGGATATAGAAAGTGGTGCTGGCGGGTATTCCTACTATCCTGGAGAAGCTCCTAACAATGATGCAAATGCGGGAATTGTTGTTTTAGCTACTCAGTTTGGAGGCATTGGAGAATCCAATGGAAACAACAGCTCAAAGAGAACTTTAACACACGAAATTGGACACTATTTAAACTTATCGCATACCTGGGGGAATTCGAACAACAACAACATTCAAGAGAATTGTTTCGATGACGATGGTATTGCAGATACTCCGGAAACAATAGGGACAGAATCTTCTTGTAATTTAGACCAAAGCACTTGTGGTAGCTTAGATAATGTGCAAAATTATATGGATTATTCATCGTGTAGTAGAATGTTTACCAATGGACAAAAATACGCCATGAGAGCTGCATTAGATTTTGGATCTTCTTGGCAAAACGCACCCCGAAACAATTTATGGACTACACAAAACTTAATCGCAACAGGCCTATTAAACAACTCTGATGCAGACGATTGTTTGGCTATTGTAGCATTTGACACCCCGTCTGAAATTACGTGTATTGACAACGAAATTCAATGGAGAAACAACTCCTACAACTACAGTGATGCTGTTAGTTTTGAGTGGGATTTACCTGGTGCAAGCCCGAGTTTTTCGAACGAAGAAAATCCGATAGTAGTGTACAATCAAACTGGTTTATTTGATGCTACACTTACCGTAGTAACAAGTGGTGGGTCTCAATCAGAAACCCTAAGTAATGCAATCTATATTTCGAATTCTGAAGACAAAATTATAGCGCCTGCTGAATTTAATTTTGAGTCCAACCAATTCCCGAGTAACCCAAATAATACAAATTCTGATTGGTATTTAGGTGAAAACTCTCAAAACGATAGTTGGGATTGGAATTCAGCTTCAAGCACTTCAGAGTCTGGATCTATTCGGATTAGAAGTGCTGATTTTGAAGACCTAAATTTTAGAAAATTATACTCCCCAATTTTCGATCTAACAAACGTACCATCGCCTTGTTTTATTTATTATGACTATGCCTATGTAAAAAGATCTGCGAGCAGCGATGACTTTTTGCGCTTTAGAATATCGGATGATTGTGGCGCAAGTTGGTTAACTCGAATGACCAAAGATACCGAGTCTTTAGCTACAATTAGTGGAACTCAAATATTTGTATTTACTCCAGAGGCAGATGAATGGGAAACACAAAAAATTAACATAAGCCCATGGGCGGAAAGAGATGAGTTGCAATTTATAATTGAGTTTTCTGGCGAAAGAGGAAACTACCTTTACCTAGATAATATTCGTTTTGCAGTTCCGTCAATAGGTATACACGAATTATTAGGTAGAACTTTAAACTTTGAAGTTTTTCCAAACCCTACTTCTGGAAACGCTGCAAT
>CAWVTK010000213.1:0-2553 GCA_963933205.1 uncultured Flavobacteriales bacterium | reverse complement strand
AAAAAAGTCTCGCAATTTTACGAGACTTTAATGTGTACGTTTAATAAAAAGTTCTAAATATTTGCTATTTCTTCCGAGATGTATTCTCCTTTAGCTAGTTTGTCTTTTATTTCAGAAAAACATTTAATAGTATACTCAACCTCATCTAGCGAGTGGACTGCTGTAGGAATTAAACGAAGCAGAATAACGCCTTTAGGAACAACAGGGTAGGTGACTATTGAGCAGAAAATACTGTAATTTTCTCTTAAATCGAATGTTAGATTTGTAGCCTCGCCAACTCCACCAGAAAGATACACGGGGGTAACAGCAGATTCTGTATTTCCTAACTCAAAACCTGCCTTTTTTAAGCCTGCTTGAAGTGCATCTGCTACTGCCCAAAGTTTGTCTTTTTGTTCGGTTCCTCTTCGCATTATTTCTAAACGCTTTATAGCACCTATAACTATGGGCATAGGTAAAGATTTAGCAAATATTTGAGACCTCATGTTGTAGCGTAAATACTCAACAATGTCTTCTGTAGATGAAATAAAGGCACCCACAGAAGCAAAAGATTTAGCAAATGTACCAAAGTATACATCGATTTCGTCTTGACAACCTAATTCTTCTCCGGCACCACGACCTTCTGCACCCATGGTACCTATTCCGTGCGCATCGTCAACAAAGATTCTAAAATTGTATTTTTTCTTTAAAGCAACAATGCTTTTTAAATCGCCTAAGTCTCCAGACATACCAAAGACTCCTTCTGTAATTACAAGAATACCTCCACCAGTTTGTTCTACGAGTTTTTCGGCTCTAACAAGTTGTTTTTCTAAATTTTCGATGTCGTTATGAGGAAAAACAAATCTTTTTCCTTGATGAAGACGAACCCCATCTATAATACAAGCATGGCATTCTCCATCGTAAACAATTACATCTTTTCTATCCACCAATGCATCTACACACGAAAGCATGCCTTGGTAACCAAAATTAAGAAGAATGGTGTCTTCCTTTTGAACATAATCCGACAAACCTCTTTCGAGTTCTTCGTGGTAACTAGTGTTTCCAGACATCATTCTTGAACCCATTGGGTAACCTAAGCCCCAATCTTTGGATGCTTGAGCGTCTACTTCACGTACTTCCGGGTGATTTGATAATCCTAAATAATTATTAATACTCCAGGTTAGGACTTCTTTTCCTCTAAACATCATCTTACTAGCAATTTCACCTTCTAGTTTAGGGAATGTAAAATAACCGTGTGCATCTTTAGCATGTTGACCTAGTGGGCCTCGATTATTTTTTAATTTCTCAAATAAATCCATTGTTATTTCGTTTGGAATTTGGGCAAAAATACAAATACATATCTTCTAGACAAAATTGTGAACGATAAGTACGAACATTTCCTACTAATTTTCTTTTAAATTATATATTTGCATCATGAAAAAAAGTAACTTTCTATTTATTTTAGGTTTCGTAGTCATCTTATTCAACTCTTGTAGTGAATATCAAAAGATTCTTAAAAGCACCGATTTAGACTATAAGTATGAGCAAGCAATTTTATTGTTTACTAACGAAGAGTATATAAAAGCATTCCCACTTTTTGATGAGTTGCTCTTATTATACAGAGGAACCGATAAGGCCGAAGATGTTTATTACTATTACTGTAAAACAGAATACGAAAAAGGTAATTTACTTTCTGCAGCGTATCATTTTAAAAATTTTGCCACGACTTATAAAGACAACTCTAAAGCAGAAGAGTGTTCTTATTTAGCTGTTTATTGCCATTATTTACTCTCTCCTAAGTACAGTTTAGACCAAACCAATACGTATAAGGCTTTAGATGAGATGAAAATATTCTTTGATAAATACCCTGAGAGTACCTATACAGATTCTTGTAAAGACTTAAAAACCAAGCTCTCTAACAAGCTGAAGAAGAAATCTTTTGAAAATGCAAAGCTTTATTATACAACAGAAAATTACAAAGCAGCCATTCATGCATTTAATTTAGCACTTCAAGAGCATCAAAATTCTTTATTTAAAGAGGAAATCCTATTTTTGCAGTTGAAAAGTTATTACCTACTTGCAGAAAACAGTGTGAGTAGTAAAAAGGAAAAAAGGATTAAAGACACGATCATAGCATTCAATCAGTTTAAAAATTCTTATTCCGATAGTGAATTCTCTGAGGAGTCTAAAAAGATTCTCAAACAGGTTAAACTGCTAAGAAATAAATAGTATATACTTATCTTATGGATTACAAGAAAACAAACGCTACCAAGACAACTGTTACAAATAATACTAAATTATTTGAAGATAAAGTTGGGAATATCTATTCCGCTATTGTGGCTTTAGAGAAACGATCTAATCAAATTAGCTCTGAGCTTAAAGAAGAGTTACTGGGAAAGTTAGATGAGTTTGCTACGCAAAACGACAACTTGGACGAAATTTTCGAGAACAAAGAACAAATCGAAGTCTCAAAATTTTACGAAAAGCTTCCAAAACCAACTTTAATTGCTATTCGTGAGTTGTTAGACGACGAGCTCTTTGTTAAAGAAGGTAAAAAAGAAGCATAATCAATGACAT
>CAWVTK010000212.1:0-2610 GCA_963933205.1 uncultured Flavobacteriales bacterium | reverse complement strand
CTTGAAGTAAAAAAATTGATGAAATATAACGAGAATTGAAAACTCATTGGAAGAAAGTTTTGAGGAATGAAAAACTGCATTCGAATTTTTACGAGTTAACAACAATTACAGCTAGGGTAGTTTTCAATAAAGCTTTAAGTAAATGTTAAACTATTTACCATTAAAGGCGGTCATTGCAGAAGCTGCTCCACTAATAATAAAACTGTTGATCATCTCAAGCACAACGGCAATACGCTCCTGTAAATTATCTTTTTCTTCAGAAGACCATTCGCCTAGCACATAATCTACTTGCTTTCCTTTGGCAAACTCATCTCCTACACCAAATTTTACTCTAGCAAACTGGGGCGAATTTAATGTGTATATAATATGTTTAAGACCATTATGACCGCCAGCACTTCCTTTAATTCGCATGCGTAAGGCGCCAAACGGCAGTGCTAAATCGTCGGTAATAACAAGAATATTAGCCGCACTAATATTTTCGGTTTGCATATAGTAATTTACTGCTTTACCACTTAAATTCATGTAAGTGCTTGGTTTTACAAGAATTACAGTGCGCCCCTTTACTTTTATCTTTGCCGTATCGGCATACCGATTGGGTACAAAAGTAGTATTGGACGCACTAGCTAGTGCGTCCAATACCTTAAAGCCTATATTGTGTCGTGTATTTGCATACTCGGCACCAATATTACCTAAACCTATTATTAGGTGTTTGTTCATCGTTATTCTGCAGCAGGAGCATCGGCAGCAGGAGCAGCAGCGCCTTCTTCCTCATCTTCGTCTACAACTCCACGAGCTGTTTTAACAGAAACAATTACCGCAGATCCAGCTGTTAAAATATCAAAGTTTGAAGCTTCAATATCTCTAACATATACTTTCTCACCAATTGTCATCTCAGAGATGTCAAGAGTTACGTTATCGGGTAGGTTTTCTGGGGTAGCGCGCACACTTAACTTACGAAGTGTTGTACGTAGTTTACCACCGTTTCTAACACCAATTGAGCTTCCTTCAAAAACTACAGGAATAAAGGTGTTTACTTCTTGACCTGGTACAAGTTCGATAAAATCGATGTGTAAAATTCGGTCTGTTACAGGATGGAATTGAATATCTTTAATAAGGGCATTAATAGTTGTGCCCTCAATATCAATCGCCACCGAGTATACTTTCGGTGTGTAGACTAGGTTATTTAAAGCATTTTCTTTTACCGTAAAGTGCTGGTTTGTTTTCCCTCCGTACATAACACAAGGAACATTTCCGGCAGCTCTCGATAATTTAGCTTCTTTTTTTCCCAAATCTACACGCTTTGCAGCGCTAATGGATACTGATTTCATTTGTTTTGATTTTTGGTTTATAAAAAATTAACTGATAAAGTTTTTACTTATAGACTCGTTAGCTACCACGTTTTTGATGACGTTGGCAAACATAGGAGCAATACTTAGTATTTTTATTTTTGGACTTTTTATACTGGGCAATGTGTCGGTTACAATGAGCTCCTGCATATAAGATTTCTCAATGCGCTCGTAAGCATTACCAGAAAGTACAGGGTGTGTACAAACAGCTCTTACAGACAAGGCTCCTTGTTCTACCATCATGTTTGCGGCAGTAGTTAAGGTTCCGGCAGTATCCACCATATCGTCTACCAATACAACGTGTCTGCCTTTAACCTCACCAATAACTCGCATATCGCCAATTTCATTGGCTTTTTTACGGTGCTTATAACAAATAACCATCTCACAACCTAAGTGCTTTGCGTAGGCATTGGCTCTTTTAGAACCCCCCATATCTGGCGAGGCAATGGTTAAGTTTTCTAACTTTAAGGAACGAATGTAATCGATAAAAACAGACGATGCATAGAGGTGGTCTACAGGAACCTCCAGAAAGCCCTGAATTTGATCTGCATGTAAATCGCATGTCATTACACGAGTTGCTCCTGCGGAAGTAAGCATGTTGGTAACCAGCTTGGCGCCTATAGGAACTCTTGGTTTGTCTTTGCGGTCTTGTCTTGCCATACCAAAATAAGGCATTACGGCTACAATTTGAGAAGCTGATGCGCGTTTTGCGGCATCGATCATTAATAATAACTCCATCAAATTATCTGATGGTGGCGGTGTAGATTGTATTATGAAAACCTTTGCTCCGCGAACTGTTTCCTCAAATGAAGGAATAAATTCGCCGTCGCTAAATTCTGAAATAATTATATTTCCTAAGTCAACTCCATAGTTTTTAGCAATTTGCTCTGCTAAAACCTTTGTAGCTCTTCCCGAAAATATTTTTACTGTTGGTTCCATAGTTTCCTAACACTTTGATTACGGAATGATTAGCCGCTCTTTTAAGGGCAGCAAATATACGGAATTATATTCAAAATTAAAGATTGAAAATTTAAACTTTTGAAAGGTACAATCCTCAAGTTTTTGAAGCCTGCCGTAGGTTTTTAAATGTTTAAAAATGCATTTCAAAAGATTAGCTATCCACACTCTTGGAATTGTTTTAAAAAAAGAGGTAAACCTTTTGGGTATTTCAAAGTATTCTTACTTTTGTGGGGTACTAATTAGGCATGCAAGCCTTGGTGGCGGAATTGGTAGACGCGCTGGATTCAAAATCCAGTTCTTTCGA
>CAWVTK010000211.1:0-2627 GCA_963933205.1 uncultured Flavobacteriales bacterium | reverse complement strand
CACAGAGCCTATGGCAGAGAAGGTTTCTGAGGCTTCGCAAGCCAATAAGTACGAAAGGTCTGCTCCGTTAGACATTCCGGTACAAAAGGTTTTACTTTCTGCCAAACCAAAAGTGCTTTGAAGGTACTGCGCTAATTCTGTAAAAAAGACCACATCATTTACTGTTTCGTCTTCATGAAAATTGTAGCCTACATTCCAAAAAGCATTGTTACTGTCGTCTTTTATTCCTTGAGGAAAACAAAGGGCAAAACCAAATTCGTTGGCCAGATCTATAAAGCCAGAGTAATTCATAATTTCTAACGCAGATCCAGAGTAACCATGTGCAACAAACACAAGCGGAGCTTGGGATTGGGCAGTACTTGGCTTGTAAAAAAAGTAATCTCTCGGACTTGAATATCCGGTTGCATAAAACTGTTGTAAAACAATGCAAGTGCCGTCGTCTTGATTGGCAAATTCATTGTAATTTTCTGCGATACTATTCATACAACCTTGAATTGTAAATTCGCAATTCTGAGAAGCTGAAAGGTCCAGAAAAAAGTAACCCAAAGAAACATCGTCGCCAGTTAGAACATAGTTGTAGGTTTGAATTTCTCCGAATGCACCTTGACTAACTATTTCTATTTCCCCACCATTCCATCCGTCTGCGTATGCATCGATGGCTTTAATTTGATAACAGCCTTGCTCCAGACAAAACAAGTCTGTGTATTGGGTGTTGTTAAAATCTTCTATCCCTTGAAACGCTCCAAGGACCTCATTGCTGTTGTTTAGCAAAAGCCAAGACATTTCCTCTGCCCAAGTTCCGGTTGTGGTATTTATTGATACCTCATAAAAGTTACACTGAGCAAAAGAAAGAGTGGAAATAAAAAGAGCTAGGAATTTACAAATTCTATTTTTCATTTACATGGAGGTTAATTAAAGCATAAAGCAGGAAAAAATAGGTGTTCTTAGTTTTGAGTTTGGTAGCCTTACGTTTAAATTTATCAAGTTTCGTTACATTTTAAAATACACCTCTTCAAAGGGCACTCTAAATTGCGGTCCATATACTCCGGTTTCGGCTCTTACGCCGCAACTAACCACCATGGTAATTTCTGCACCGCGTGGCAAACCTAAAATTTGTTTTACTTGTTTAGAATCGAAGCCCTCCATAGGGCAGGTATCGTAACCTATTGCAGCCATACTAATCATGAAGTTTTGTGCAGCTAAGGCAGTGCTTTTATGCGCAACAATACGCATATCGCTTAAGCGGGTTTGCCGGTACATAGGTTTAAAAAAACCAATAAGAGCACAGACGAAAAATTTTAGCATTCCGAAAATACCAAGAAAGTCGGTGTAAATTCCTGGTACTATTTTACTGTAGTATGCATTTACTTGTTTTTGTCTTTTTAGCTGACGCTCGTCTAAATTAGGTTTATCAAAGCCTTTGTTTAGAAAGGTACTATTTGCAGCAGCTCTTTTTTTCCATAGATCTTTACGAGCCACAAACACCACCATTTGCTGGGCTGTTTTTGCTGCAGACTGATTGAAACAAGCAGCAGATAAATTGCTTAATTTTTGTGGATCGGTTATTTGATAAAACTCCCACAACTGAAGGTTGCTGCTGTTTGGGGCAATAGCCGCATTCTTAATGCAATCTTTAACTTTCTGGTCTTCAATCTTCAGGTCTTTGTACACGCGTACCGAACGCCTATAGGTGATTGCTTCTGATACCGTTTTTTCCATTTTTAAGCGTATTTCTTATCTAGATTTTTTTATAAAAAAAAGCATTTAATTGGGCTAAATAATTAGCCGTACTTATGAGCTGATGAATTATTTACTCGACCATATAATTGAGTAAAATAGTACACTCCGTTGTGTTTGGTGTTTTGTAGTACTCAATTCTATCTGCATTGTTTTCGAAGGTAATCGAATAGCTATTATCGCAGGCTAGGTTTATAAACCTTCTTCCTTCGAGATACTCGTTTGTATTAGTTGTTTCAAAAACATAATCGAAATAGTAAGTACCGTCTTCTAAAACACCCCAAACACCATTATTAACTGGTACATCGGCATAATAATCTACAAAGGTTCCGTCCTCAAAAAAGACAAGAAACATTTCAGAATCTACCCATGTATTTTGATACCACTCCTGAACATAAGTCCATGCAGATCCTGTCCATTGGTCAATCATCATTTCTAGGGTTTCGGCTCTGTAAAATTGCCACATTCCTACAATTTTATTTTGCTGCGCACATTCGCCAAAAGTATATTGGGTAATTCCATAACAAGATGCGTGCGAAGTATTCGAATAGGTGGTTTCATCGCAGCCACAAACCGGATCCCAAATTGCAATCCAACTGCAACCTTCAATATATTCGGGTTCGCACAAGTTTGCGCAATTAGCCAGAGCCGTACTTACTGCAAGATCCACGTCAAGCTGACTTATTCCATCTTCGGCAACAATAGTTGCTAGTTCTAATTGTAGGTTATTAATTGTTTGAAGCGCCGACTCTAGTTCAAGTTGAAGCTCTGAAAGAAGCGCCTGACTAGAATCTGAAAGCAGATCTGAGGGAGCACAAAATTGAAAATCGTTGAGAGGTTCTGACAATTTAATTTGATATCCTTTAGCAAACTCTAGTTCGCCAATACCA
>CAWVTK010000210.1:0-2655 GCA_963933205.1 uncultured Flavobacteriales bacterium | reverse complement strand
CTATCTTGTAGAGCATTTAAAAAAATAGAGCATGGAAGAAATATTTAACTGGCATTGGTGGATGTATGCTGCAATACTATTATTTATACTGGAGCTTTTTACGCCCGGATTTATTCTTGCCTGCCTAGGGGTTGGAGCAGTAACCGCATCCTTTTTGGCGTATATTGGTTTTAACTTAGATACACAACTAATTGGTTTTGCTGTAACGACACTCTTAAGTCTTTTTATTATTCGTCCTATGCTATACAAGAAAGGCGCTGCCCAGGATAAAATTAAAACCAACACAGATGCACTTATAAACAGAACCGCTCGTGTAACAGAAGAAATTAACTGGGAAGTAAACTCTGGGAGAGTTTCTATAGATGGAGATATTTGGAGGGCAAAATCAAGTAGCGAGGAAATTATAATCGTAAACGAGCAAGTAATCGTAGAATCAATCGAAAGTACCATAGTAACCGTAAAAAAAATCTAAAATGGCTATTACAATTATCACAGCACTTATTGCGCTATTAGCAATCGTATTTGCACTGCAAGGAATAAAAATAGTACAGCAATCCGAAACAATTATTGTAGAGCGTTTGGGTAAGTACCATGCTACCTTACAATCTGGATTAAACATTATCATTCCGTTTGTAGACAAGCCCAGAGAAATTATATGGCGCTACACTGCCGAGGGAGCAATGGGAAACACCATAGTTCGTTATGTAAAAGAAAACAGAATAGATTTACGCGAGGCCGTGTACGACTTTCCTAAACAAAATGTAATTACTAGAGACAATATTGTTACCGAAATAAATGCCTTAATTTATTTCCAAATAATGGATCCTATACGTGCTGTTTACGAAATAGCAAATTTACCTCAGGCCATAGAAAAGTTAACTCAAACTTCTTTACGTAACGTAATTGGCGAAATGGATTTAGACGATACCCTTTCATCTAGAGACACCATAAACACTAAACTACAGGAGATTTTAGACGATGCCACCAACAAGTGGGGCGTAAAGGTAAATAGAGTAGAGCTGCAAGACATTAATCCACCTATGGACATACGCGAAGCTATGGAAAAACAAATGCGTGCAGAAAGAGACAAACGCGCAACTATACTAGAGGCAGAAGGTACACAGCAAGCGCTTATATTGGAAGCTGTAGGTAGAAGAGATTCTGAAATTAGCATAGCTGAAGGAGAGAAAAATGCAAACATACTGGTTGCTCAAGGAGATGCTGAGGCCAGAATTATGGTAGCAAAAGCAGAAGCAGAAGCCATTAAGGTGGTAACCGAGGCAATAGACAAAACGGGCGATCCGGTAAACTATCTTATTGCAATGAAATACCTAGAATCGCTCAAAGAAATGACTTCTGGAAAGGACAATAAAGTGGTTTACATGCCTTATGAAGCTACGGGAATATTAAGTTCTGTAGGAGGTATTAAAGATTTATTGACAGCAAAAGGGGTTTAATAATTAGCTTTTAAAAGGATGGCGCTGAGTCCAATCTTTGGGTTTTAACAAACTCAAAATTGGACTCGCTGCTTTTATAATGGTTTTGCATGGATGGTAAATGTATCCATATCCTTTATGAGGAGTGGCTCCAATGGTACTTTTAAACTCAGAAGCGGTTCTACCAAATTTAATTAAGCTCAATTTATGATCTATTGCAAATCGAATTTGCTCGTATAGCATTCTGTTGTATATCTCAAACGTATTATTGTATTGGTAATCTATACCGACAAAGTGGGCGTATAAAATACCATTTATGGCAATTTCTGATGCAAACCCGATTAATTTATCCTCGTAATAATACCCAAATACCGAAACATTTTCTTTCACCAACTTGAGGTCGTAAAATACATCGGTGTTAAATTTTGCCGCATTAAATTTAGACTTACTAAATACGTTGTGAAACAAACGTTTCATAGAAACTGACTCGCGTTTTAAATCGGAGGGACTTAAAGCTCTTTTGTCTAATACTGCACTCTTTTTAAGAACCGAGCGGTATCGTTTTTTGTATTTTGAACTTATGGCCTCCAAGTAATCATCGAAAGAAGTCCAAGAGCTGGGTATTTCTAATTGCATATCTGGCTCCACGTTTATCTCCTTACAATTGCCAGCCAACAAGGGTATAGAACTTTCGTAATTTTCTGGTATAAGTACAAATTTAGCTTCTGTCTTCTCAACAATTAAATCCAAAACGTTTGGTAAGTACCTGTTGTAATTATTTGAAGTTTCGAGTATGCAAGATTCCTCATTACTTAAAAAAACATTGCCTAGAAAGCCCACTTTTACATTAATTCTGTTGGCTAAAAAAACTTTAATTTCATTAAAAATACTAAAGCCTTCATTTCCATTATTGATGTATTCCTTTAGCTTGTTTCCGTTAATTAAAAACAACTGAGCATAAACAATACCCAGTACTTTTTCCTGCTCCTTAATAACAATATAAAGCGGTTCTATTTCGTCTTCGTGCTCCGCTTCTAAAATTTGTACACAGGCAGGAGAAAGAAAGAAGTTTTCATCCGTTAACAATTCGTTCCACTCTCCGGCAGGTATATCGCAATAACGTTTGTACAGAAAGTAATCCATGAATTAAGCTTCTAAGGAATGTATGTTAAATACGGTAATTTCTGGATAAATACCCACTCTACCTGCGTAGCCTAAA
>CAWVTK010000209.1:0-2662 GCA_963933205.1 uncultured Flavobacteriales bacterium | reverse complement strand
AAAAAAATCAATAATAAAGGCGAGGTATTAGCTTGGTCGATGTATGATTTTGCCAATCAGCCATTTACAAATCTCGTAGTAACCTTTATTTACGGTACTTTTTTTACTACAGTCATCGCTTCCAACGAAATTATTGGTACTCAACAATGGTCTCATGCTATTTCTATAACTGCAATAGTTGTGGCTCTATTGTCTCCTTTTATGGGAGCCTTAGCGGATAAAGGCGGATATCGGAAAATGTTTATGCTCTTTTTTACATGGCTTACCATCATTGCAACGAGTTTATTATACTTTGTGCTTCCTGGCGAAGTTTTAAATGCTCTTTTTTGGTTTGTAATTGCGAATATTGGTTTCGAGATGGGTTCGGTATTTTGCAACGCCTACTTACCAGATATTTCGCATCCTAAAAATATAGGTCGTATTTCTGGCTACGGTTGGTCTTTGGGTTATTTAGGTGGATTAATTGCTCTTGCTTTAGCAATGCTATTTCTAATTCAAGCAGATACGCCCATTTTTGGATTCGAAAAAGGAGCTGCCGGTGATTATCAAAACATTAGAGCTACCAATTTATTGGTAGCCGTATGGTTTGCTGTTTTTAGTATACCTACTTTTCTATTTGTAAAAGACAAAAAACCCGATACCAAGGCTTTTTTGAAAAATGCCAAGTATACACTTAAGAGTTTTAAGAATACTGCTATAGAGTTAAAAGAATACCCGCAAATTGTTAAATTTCTAGTTGCTCGTTTGGTATACAACGATGGTTTGGTTACCATTTTTGCTTTTGGTGGTATTTATGCAGCGGGCTCGCTTAACTTTACCTTCGATGAGATTATGGTGCTCGGTATTGTACTAAATATTACAGCCGGTTTGGGTGCGTTTTTAATGGGCTATTTAGACGATAAGGTAGGAGGTAAGAAAACGCTAAAAGTAACACTTATAGGCCTTATGATAGCTATGACACTAGCTGTGTTCGCTCCAGAAATCAAACCATTTTTACAATATTGTTTTGGTGGTAGCTCAGTTCCTTCTTGGGTGAGTGGGAAAAATATATTTTGGATTGCGGCAGTTTTAATCGGTATTTTTTCTGGACCAAATCAGGCTTCTAGTCGTTCTTTAATGGCGCGATTTACTCCAGAGTCTAAAAAGAATGCATTTTTTGGTTTTTTTGCTTTTTCTGGTAAGGCAACTGCTTTTGTGGGGCCTTTTTTACTAGGTATTTTAACCGTTTCGTTCGAAAGTCAGCGTGCGGGAATATCTATAATATTCTTTTTCTTTCTACTCGGGTTTATTCTTCTTAATCGTGTTGATGAAAAAGAAGGAATGAAACAAGGAGATTTTTAATTAATCGACTACTTGCTTTTGGATCAATTCTGATACCGCTTGAATCCATCGGTCTTCAGAGTTTAAACTTGGAACTAAATCTAAGTTCGTTCCACCGTTTTCAATAAACAATTCTCTGAACTCCCCTCCAATTTCAACAGTAGTCTCTAAACAATCTGCTACAAAGGCTGGCGAAAATACTAACACTCTTTTTGCACCTGATTTAGCAAGTTTAATTACTTCTTTATCTGCAAAAGGAGTAAGCCATTTATTGTCTAGTCTCGATTGGAAACAAATACTAAACTTAGATGGGCTTAACTTCATTTTTTCGGCTAGTATCTTAGTTGTAGCAACACAGTTCGATTTGTAGCAATATCTGTTGTTGGATGTACAGTCACAGGTGTTTGCACTGCAGTTTTCAAGTTTTAATTTAGAGATATGTCGCGTTGGAAGTCCATGGTAACTAAAGAGTATATGATCGTAAGAGTCTAAATCGTATTGGTTTGCTCTGCTCATGATTGCATCAATATAGCCCGGGTCTTGATGAAATTCGGATACAAAAGTAAGTTTTGGTATTGCCCACCATTTTGAAATGTATTTCATAACCTCTTCTATCGCTGTTCCGCTGCTAGAGGATGCGTATTGAGGATACAATGGAAGAATGATAATTTCATCGTACTGTGCTTTTTGCATTTCCTTTAAAACAGTCTTAATTGCTGGTTTTCTATAGCGCATAGCTAAGTGAACAAAGTAATCATCTGGCAACTCTTCTTGTACCCTTTTATGCAAATTTCTGCTGTGGTAATCTAAAGGAGAACCCTTTTCGGTCCACAATTTTTGATATTCTTTTGCAGAACGGAAAGATCTAAAAGGCACAATGATAAAATTAACCAATAGCTTTCTTAAAAACCATGGTATATCAATAACACGTGCATCGTTTAAAAACTCAAACAAATACACGCCAACATCTTTAACTCTAGGACTCTTTGGAGTGCCTAAATTGAGGAGTAAAACACCTTTTTTCTTCATGGTTTTTTAATTATGATGCAAAGTTAACAGTTTTAACACTCATATTAAATGTCAGAATGTTTTATTTGGTAAGATTTTTGTTAATTGTCAGTGTCTAATTTCAACTAAATTTTTGTTAGATTAGATTAGGCATGTTATATTTACCAGTTATTTAAAAGATGTATTTTATGAAGAAGCTTTTGTTTAGTTTAGTATTTATTTTGGTTTCACTATCTCATAGCAGTTATGCACAATGTGATTTACCAGCCTCTGATGCAATGAACACAGGTTCAAACATGACGGTAATGCTTACTCCAGCTTTAATTACATCTTT
>CAWVTK010000208.1:0-2760 GCA_963933205.1 uncultured Flavobacteriales bacterium | reverse complement strand
TATATACCCAATTTACGTTTACATCTATTCCAGCTATGCTCATTTAGTTTGCTCTAATTCAGAAGCTTACAAAATAATGTTTAAGCTAAAGCGCTTTGTTTATTTTAAATAGCTGTATTTGAATGTTTTAGTAAAGAAAAGCAAAATAGGTGAAGAGGGCAATGGGTGGAATCACTCAAATTTTGCTTGGTGGTTTTGGAAATGGACTGGGTAAAAGGGGGAAAGTTATCGGTTAAACATTACACCGAATTTTAGCTGTTTTATTCTGCTGTACTGCTTTGTATTTCCTTGGGTTCAATAAAATCCCATAAATTTCCGTACAAATCTTCAAATACAGCTACTGTTCCGTAGGTATTCTCGGAGGGCAGTTTTACAAAACTTACCTCTCGCTTTAGCATTTTGTTGTAATCTCTCCAAAAGTCGTCTGTAAAAAGAAAAAAGGCAACTCTACCACCGGTTTGGTTTCCAAGGCTATTTGTTTGTTTTTCGTTTGCTGCTTTAGCAAGCAGTAAGCTACACTCTGATGCGCCTGGAGGTGCAATGCGTACCCATCTTTTTTTTTCGTTAAGAACGGTGTCTTCTAAAAGGATGAAATCTAATTTTTTTGTATAAAATTCTATTGCTTCGTCGTAGTCTTTTACTACAAGAGTAATTTGTGCGATCCTTTGTTTCATCAGTCTATTTTTCGAATCTTTTTTATCCTTTTATTTACTGGGGTGAAACCAGTAAACCTTGCGAAATGAAACATTCAATGCTTGGTTTGTTTATTTCTTTTTCTTTAGCCAAAAGAAGAGGCTTAAGCCTAAAACAATTAAACCTGCAGAAATCATTTCGGCTTGGGTAAGTCCGTTGTAGAGCTCGTTGTTAATTCTAATTTTTTCTATAGAAAAACGTTCCAGTCCGTTAAACACTAAGTACAAACCAAAGAGCATACCCGGTGTTTTAAAGGCGTTCCTAAGTTTCCATAAAATGTAGAATAAAACGATGCCCATAAGTGCCTCGTAAACTGCGGTAGGGTATACCGCATTGCTTAGTTCGTAGCAATAAATACCCAAAGGCTCTGTGCAGTCTGCCATGCGCTCTCCGGCTCTAATTACATTGTTTGGGTAGGTATAAGCCCACATCCAATCGGGTAAAAATTGCAAGTACTCTGGCTTCGGATTTAAATTGGCAATTCCCCAATCTCCATCGCCAGAGGTATGGCAGCCAATTCTACCAATTCCGTAGGCCAACATTAATGGAGCTGCCATAGCATCGGAAATAACACCAGTTTTAATACCGTATTGTTTTACGTAAAGTATAACGGCAAGTGCACCACAAATTAAGCCTCCGTAAAACGTAAGCCCACCACCCGATAATAGCTGACCCAAGGGATCGGCAATAAAGGCATCCCAATTTTCCAATTGGTGAAATATTTTTGCACCAAACAAGCCCGAAGCGGCAGAAATTAGTAAAATATTGGCCGTTAGCTCCTGAGGTTTTAAATCTTCTTCTTGGCTTGTGAGTTCGGTAAATGGGTTGGTTTTTTTAAGGTAAAAAGCATAAGCCAAACCCAAGGCCAATCCTGCAAAAGCTCCTAGGGTAGAACCCTGAAGAGAGAAGAGGAAAGAAAAAGTATCGTCTATAAAAAAACTATAGTTATGGTAGGCAAACACACCTTTAAACCCCAATACTAGGCCTGTGGCTGCGTGTTTTAAAAAATCCTTTACATCGGTTGGTTTTCCTTTAATTACCTTTCTTTTTGTGGTAGGAATAAGTCCAGATTTGTTCTTTTCTGCCAGGTCTTTAGATATAAAATAGCTTCCTGCCAAAAAGGCCAATGCTATAAAAAAGCCAAAGGTTTTAAAAGGTAGTGGAATAAAAATTCCGGTAAAATATTCTATAAGATGACTAAGTGTAGGAAACATGTTTTATTCGTTTAAAAGAGTTGCGAGCACTAATCCGTCCTCATCAAAATCATTCAATTTTACTTTAATTATTTGATTTCTAAAACCGGGGTCGTAAGGAACCTTCACCTTAACGTAGTTTTCGGTAAAGCCTTGTATAAATCCATTTTTATTTTCGTGTTCAAAAAGAACGGTACGTGTGGAACCGATGTTTTTTTCGTAGAACAGTCTTTTTTTCTTGGCCGATAAAATGCGCAACATTTTACTTCGTTGATGACGAATGCCTTTGTCTACCACCTCATCCATTGCTGCGGCCTCTGTATTGGCTCTTTCAGAATAGGTAAATACGTGTAAATAAGAAATGTCTAATTCGTTAAGCAAGCTATAGGTTTGCTGAAAAAGTTCTTCGGTTTCTCCAGGAAAACCAACAATTACATCTACGCCAATACAGGCGTGTGGCATTTTATCTTTGATGCGTTTTACGCGTTCTGTATAAAGTTCGGTAAGGTAACGGCGCTTCATCTTTTTTAATAAGGCGTCGGAGCCGGACTGCAATGGAATGTGAAAGTGCGGTACAAAAACAGCAGAATTGGCCACAAAATCGATGGTATCGTCTTTGAGTAAATTAGGCTCTATGGACGAAATACGAAGTCTAGAAATGCCCTCAACTTTGTCTAAAGCCCGAACCAGCTCTAAGAAAGTATGCTCGTGTTTTTTGTTGCCAAATTCACCTTTTCCGTAATCGCCAATGTTTACTCCTGTGAGTACAATTTCCTTGATGTCTCTTTCCGAAATCTCTTGGGCGTTTTTAAGCACGTTTTCCAAACGATCGGATCTAGAAATACCTCTAGCTAATGGAATGGTGCAGTAGGTG
>CAWVTK010000207.1:0-2771 GCA_963933205.1 uncultured Flavobacteriales bacterium | reverse complement strand
GAAGTGATGTTAGAGCTAAGCTAAGACTAACAGTTCGTAAGCTATTAATTAAATACGGTTATCCACCAGATTTAGCACGTATGGAGGCAGATAGGGTTATTGAACAAAGTGAATTGTTAGCCGAGGGTTTTACAAAGGCTTAAGTTTTACACAAACCTCATAAAAAAACCTCTTGATTTCTCAAGAGGTTTTTTTATTGCAGAGAGGAAGGGATTCGAACCCCCGATACATTACTGTATACACGCTTTCCAAGCGTGCGCCTTAAGCCACTCGGCCACCTCTCTAAATTTCTGCTAAAGTATACTTTTTTTATAAAATGGAGCTTAAATTTAAGAGGCTTTTGCACTGGTAAATTTACAAAACAAAGTAGCAAGGAGCATTCCTATAATTGGTGCAGCAATGTAAAGGCTTAAATACTGCAGCTCTCCAGAAAATAATGCGGGGCCAATAGAGCGGGCCGGATTCATAGATGCGCCGGTAATAGGTCCTGCAAAAAGTGCTTCCATAGCCACCACGCCTCCAATAGCCACACCGGCCATTTTTCCGGTTTCTTTAGAGCCCTCGGACACCTGTACTATTACAAACATTAATATAAAACTCAGCAAAACTTCCAAAATAAAAGCCTGGCTGTAAGAGTTTAGAGGCAAAGTAGCTCCTTGTGTAGGATGCTCGGGAAATAAAAAATACAAAACAGCAGAGCCAAGCACAGCACCTAAAATTTGAGCGGTAATATAAGGCAGTACTTCTTTTTTATCAAATTTACCAGAAAGCCAAAATGCCAATGTAACCGCAGGGTTTATGTGTGCGCCAGACCGTTCGCCAATAGCATATATCATGGCCATTACAATAAGTCCAAAAGATAAGGCAACCCCTATATGTGTTACCGCACCACCGCTTTCATCGTTCATAATAATGGCTCCGGCTCCGCAAAATACGAGTGCAAAAGTTCCAAAGAGTTCTAAAAAATAACGTTGCATAAGGCGAGTTCTTGAGCTCGTAAAAATATTAAAATTTAACTTCTTTCTACTAAATTTCTCAAGTCAAAATAAGCAGTTTTAAGTCTTTTTTAATGCGCTTCGATTGGTTTTGTATCGTAATTTATAAAAACAAGAAAAATTCTTAAATTGGAGGCATGAACAAAACAGAGCTTTTAAAGGAACTGCATCAATTTTTAAATCCACAAAGAATTCAAAGATTTGAGGATGTTTTGGCAAACAGAACCAAGCATTTTACGGTGGCGGTAGAAAATATTTTTCAATCGCACAATGCCAGTGCTGTTATGCGTACCTGCGATTGTTTTGGAGTGCAAGACCTCCATGTTATTGCAAACGAAAACAAATACAAGCTTTCTAAGGATGTTGCAATGGGTGCCGAAAAATGGGTAGACATGCACAGTTATTACCAAGAAGAAAACAATACGCAGGAGTGTATAGATACGCTCAAAGCGCAGGGGTTTCAAATTGTAGCCACCTCTCCGCATGCCAAAGATGTTCTCCTTCCAGATTTCGATGTTACCAAGAAGTCTGCTTTTTTCTTCGGAACCGAAATTAGTGGTTTGTCTGATCTTGTTCTTAAACAAGCAGATGCCTTTGTTCGCATACCCATGTATGGTTTTACCGAGTCTTACAATATATCGGTATCTGCAGCCTTAGTATTGCACGATGTGGTTACTCGCTTAAAAAAAACAGATGTAAACTGGAAACTTTCTGAAGTAGATTTGCTAGACAAAAAAATAGATTGGGCGGTAAAATCGCTTAAAAGTGGGCAACAGATTTTAGAGCAGCTTACCAAAAAATAAATTTTCATGGAAATTGAAATTTGTTACCAAGATGCTTTTATCATTGCAGTTAACAAGCCCTGTAATGTACTGGTTCACCATTCGTACATGGCCCGAAACCTGGATAATGAAACTACATTGTTAGATTTATTAGAAGTACAGTTAAACCAGAAGTTTTTCCCTTTGCATAGATTAGATCGCAAAACCTCGGGACTCATTTTATTAGCAAAAAATCGGAAGGACGTTAGTTCTTTTCAAGATTTGTTTATTCAAAATAAAATTGAAAAAACGTATTATGCCCTTGTTAGAGGACACGCACCCGATAGTGGAATTATAGATTCTCCTGTAAAAGGAAGAGACTCCAATGTTTACAAACAAGCTGCTACGGAATTTAAAAAACTAAATGAAATAACTTTAGAGATTCCTGTGCATCCTTATCCCAATTCTCGTTACAGCTTATTGGAGCTAAAGCCAAAAACTGGACGTTTGCATCAACTCAGAATTCATTTAAATAAAATAAGTCATCCAATTATAGGAGATCCAAAATACGGAGATCGATTTCACAACAGAATGTTTAGCTCAAATTTCATGTGTTCTCAAATGTTTTTACATGCCTTAACTCTAGAGTTTACACACCCAATAACTAATCAAAATGTTATTGTTAAATCCACTTTACCAGTATTTTGGATTGAGTTGTTTGATGATTTTTAATGAATTCTTTTAAAAATATATGTATATTCGTCCGATTGTTAATTTTTATAAAAAATTATCGATTGGCACAGTCATTGACGTTTAGACCTCTTGAATTAACCAAAATTTAGATCATGAAAAAAATTGCCCTACTATTTTCATTAATACTCAGTCAGTTTGCCTTTGCGCAGTTCCCTGGCGAGCCTACTATTATTTACTTAGACTGCGATGGTGATTCTATTGCGGTAGATATAACTGGATTTCAAAACATGCCGATTGATTTTATTAATCAGATGTTTGATTG
>CAWVTK010000206.1:0-2776 GCA_963933205.1 uncultured Flavobacteriales bacterium | reverse complement strand
GCTTCGTGCTCAAAAGAAACAGCTAAGGCTAAAAACTCTCCTAAAGAATCCCATCTTAAGTGATTTTCTTTAGTAAATTGTTGAACGTGCTTCGGAGCAGAGCCTCCAGCGCCAGTTTCAAATAAACCTCCACCATTCATCAAAGGTACAATGGAAAGCATTTTAGCACTTGTACCAAGTTCAAGAATTGGAAAAAGGTCAGTATTGTAGTCTCTAAGCACATTTCCTGTTACAGATATAGTGTCTAGTCCTTCTTTCATTCTCTTAAGCGAAATTTTGGTAGCCTCTACAGGAGAAAGAATTCTGATGTCTAAACCAGCAGTATCGTGATTTGGTAAATACGCTTTAACTTTTTTAATAAGTTCTGCATCGTGCGCTCGGTTTTCGTCCAGCCAAAAAATAGTTGGCACGCCAGTAGCTTTTGCTCTGTTTACGGCTAATTTAACCCAATCTTGTATCGGCAAGTCTTTTACTTGACACATACGCCAAATGTCACCTTCTTCAACCTCATGTTCAGTTAATACTGCACCTAAATCGTCTACAATCTGTACTTTACCTGCAGATGGAATTTCAAATGTTTTGTCGTGTGAGCCATACTCTTCAGCTTTCTGAGCCATTAAGCCAACATTGGGAACTGTTCCCATTGTTGTAGGATCAAAAGCGCCGTTTTCTTTACAGAAATCAATAGTAGCTTGGTAAATACCAGCATACGAACTGTCAGGAATTACTGCTTTCGTGTCTTTAGACTCACCGTTCTTATCCCACATCTGACCGGAGTTTCTAATCATCGCAGGCATAGAAGCATCAATAATAACATCACTGGGAACATGTAGGTTGGTAATCCCATTATCAGAGTCTACCATTGCCAAGTCTGGCCCATCATTCATGCATTTTTGAAGTTCGTTTTCAACCTCTATTCTTAAAGAAGCGTCTAGTTTATTTAAATTACTCAATAAGTTTCCAAGCCCATTGTTTACATTAACCCCGGCAGCTTCCAATTCGCTTCCGAATTTTGCGAAAACAGACTTAAAAAACACCTGTACTCCGTGTCCGAATATGATAGGGTCTGAAACCTTCATCATCGTAGCTTTTAGGTGTAAGGAAAATAAAACATTTTTTGTTTTTGCATCCAAAATTTGTTCTTCTAAAAAAGCAAGCAAGGCTTTTTTACTCATTACTGTACCGTCTATAATCTCATCTTCAAGTAAGGGAATGGCTTCTTTTAATATACGAACTCCTTTGTTGTCTACAAATTGAATTCTTACTTGAGCAGGCTTAGTTAGGGTAACTGATTTTTCATTGGAAGCAAAGTCTCCAGATTCCATCGTGGATACATGAGTAGCAGAGTCTGTGGACCATTTACCCATAAAGTGTGGGTTTTGTCTGGCGTAAGCTTTTACCGGTTTTGGTGCGCGTCTGTCTGAGTTTCCTTCTCTTAATACGGGGTTTACCGCACTCCCTTTTATTTTATCGAAGGTAGATTTTACTCTTTCTTCAAGCTCATTACCTGGTTTGTCTGGGTAGTTGGGTATGGCAAATCCTTTTGCTTGTAATTCTTCAATAGTTGATTTAAGCTGAGGTATTGAAGCCGAAATATTTGGTAATTTAATGATGTTTGTATCTGGTTTTTTAACCAAATCGCCCAAGTCTGCCAGCGCATCAACTACTTGCTGATTTGGGTTTAAGTAGGACGGGAAGTTCGCAAGTATTCTGTTGGCAAGAGAAATGTCTATAGTTCTCATTTCAATTCCACATTGTTTGGCATAAGCCTGTACAATTGGAAGAAGTGATTTAGTAGCTAAAGCAGGAGCTTCGTCAGTGTGAGTATAAAAAATCGTAGACGACATGTGTTCTAAATTTAACAAACCGAAATTCGGTTATAGTGAATGATATTGAATTATTTATGTTGCCAAATATACCATTTTGAATGCGCATTTTAACTAAATTATACGAATATTCGAACTTGGGTTTGATGCTTCGTGTTTGCAGTACCTATTACTAGAATTTGTGATTATTTTTGCGGGTGAATCGCTCTAATTAAAAGGGGCATTTGGGTGTTTTGTTTTTGTGCTACTAAGCTGTATGGTTTCCCGAGTTTCAACTTTCTTTGTGCGTGTTTAAATAGACCGATTCTTCGAAATCGTTCGGGTTAAATTCTATGGGATAAGTTCCTTTAGGGTAATGTTTCTTTAGGTTTTTTAGCAGCTCATTTTTTACTCGATCTCTAAGGCTTTCTAAGTCCTTTAATTGGAGCGATTTCGTCTCCATTGGAGCCGACATGTAAGTTATGCATCTGCCAGGTCTAATACGTATTTTATCGGAGGGAAATAATTCTCCAGCGTTAATTATGCTCATAGCAACTATAGGAATCTTACTCTCTATTGCTACCCTAAATGCACCGTTTCGCAATTCATTTAGCAATTTGTTGTTCATAAAAATGGCTCCTTCTGGACATAAAAATAATGAGGTATTGCTTTTACTTACTTTAAGAATTTTTTGGTAACTCAATTCTCTCTTGGTTTCCGATTGTCTTTTAACAGGAATGTGGCCCAGTCGTTTGGCTAAAAAACCTATTACTGGCCAGCTAAAAACTTCTTCTTTGCCCAAAAATCTTTTGTAACTTTTAATGCCGACAATAGCAATAAACACATCTAAATACGATCGGTGGTTGCATACGTATATGTTAGCCTTTGAGAAATCGAGCTTTGGATCTCTAATAAATACCATCTTTATTCCCCATAGAAAAAGAATGACAGTAGTACAACACCTAAGGTAG
>CAWVTK010000205.1:0-2790 GCA_963933205.1 uncultured Flavobacteriales bacterium | reverse complement strand
CGTAAGCGCTGTTGTCTGCTAAACTTTCGTCGTATGCACTAGAATCGAGAAGTAAATCCCACTTTTGAGAAAGATACGTTTCGCATAAATTCTTCTGATTGAAACGCTGAGCCCATTTGGGCAGTTTTGCACCGTAAAAAGAACTGGAAACAAAATCGCCCGTTTCAGAATCTAACCAGAAAGCATTGTTTCCCATATGTCCAGCTGGTAATACTGCCGATCGGTCTTTTAATGCAACGCCAATTACCTTAGAGCGGTTCATGCTAAACAAACGCAGTTCATCTCCAAAAGTAGTATTCAACATTTTGGAGGGCGACATTTTGCCCGATGCATTGTCTGCGCCCACAGTATTCATGGTAGAATCCGAAACACAATAATTATACTTTTCAGTGCTTCTGTTAAACCAAGAATTGGCAATAATACCATGACTAGAGGGAGTTGCTCCTGTATAAATAGATGCATGACCAGGTCCGGTATAAGTGGGAATAAAATTGTAGTGAGTATTGGTACAGTTGTAACCTTTTGTTACGAGTTGTTTGAAACCGCCTTCGCTAAAATCATCCCAGTAACGGTTAATGTAATCGTAACGCATTTGATCTACTACAATACCCAGCACCAATTTAGGTTGATCTGTTTGAGCAAAAACATTGTAAGTAAGAATGCAAAGTATAGCAAGAACACGTTTCATATTGAGGCGATTAAAAAAGCTGATTAATGAGTTGAAGTACTGAATTTGTACACAAGAAAGAGTAAAAGTAAACAGGCTAAAATACTGAGAACTATGTTGAGAATTGCCAGGCTTGTTTGTCCATTGCGAAGCATCTCGAAGGTTTCGAAACTAAAGGTAGAAAAGGTGCTAAAACCACCACAAAAACCGGTAACTAAAAACAATTTCCAGGTATCGTTTAAACCGAGTTTGGCTTGAAAAACATAAATAAATAAAGCTAGTATTAGCGTACTTATTACATTAGAAAATAAGGTTGCAAAGGCAAAAGTAGAAGCAAAATAAGCCGCAGTAAATTTACCTATACCGTACCTGCATAAACTGCCTAAGCCTCCACCTAAAAATATAGCGATTACATTCATAAGGCTAATTTATACTTTTCCTTGAGTTTGCTTAGTAGACAAAACACAATTTTTGCGATAAGTATACCTAAAACAGCTCCGCCTATAACATCTAAAGGAAAGTGTTTGCCTACATAAATACGGCTGTAGGCTACCAAAATAGCCCAAGCGTATAGAAAGTAAGACAGAAATTTGCGTTCAGAAAAAAGCAGAGATACAAAAGCAGAGAGTGCAAAAAAATTGGCTGCATGCGATGATACAAAACCGTACAAACCCCCTTTGGAAACGAGCAACCTGATGGCATCTTGCAGTTCTGGCGTGTGGCTTGGACGCAAACGCATAAACACATTTTTAAACGCATGAACCGAAATAAAATCTGCCAAGCCCACCACAAATGCAGTAAGCACTAAACCTTGCCAAAAAGCAGCGCGGTGTTTTTTTAAGAGTAAAAAAATGATCAGCACGAAAATGGGTATTGCTGATTTAGTGGAAGAAATGAAAACCCACAAAGGATCAAAAGATGAGGTTCCTGCACCGTTAAGTAGCAAGAACAAATCCTGATCCCATTGTAGTAATTTGCTAATCATTTAGCTGCTGCCAGATTAGATCTTTTAACTCCATTAATCCTTGTTGAGCAACAGAAGAGAAGAAGACTGTTTTAACTCCCACAGGAAGTGTTTTAGAAAGCTCCTCTTGCAGCTCGTCGTCCAGCATATCGGATTTAGAAATAGCTAAGAGCCTATCTTTATGCAGTAGTTCTGGATTGTATAATTCTAATTCGTTTAGAAGAATGTCGTACTCTTTAGCAATATCGTCTGCATCGGCCGGAACCAAAAACAAGAGTGTAGAGTTGCGTTCTATATGACGTAAAAAACGAATTCCTAAACCTTTACCTTCGTTGGCTCCCTCTATAATACCTGGTATATCTGCCATTACAAAAGAACGATCGTCTCTGTAGGCTACAATACCCAAATTAGGCACAAGTGTAGTAAAGGCATAGTTGGCAATTTTGGGTTTTGCGGCAGAAATAACAGACAGTAAAGTAGATTTACCTGCATTTGGAAAACCAACCAAACCAACATCTGCAAGAACTTTAAGTTCCAGAATGTTCCAACCTTCCTCACCTTCGGTGCCGGGCTGAGCATAGCGGGGTGTTTGTCTTACCGAGTTTTTAAACCAAGAGTTTCCTCTACCGCCCATACCACCTTTTCGAACAATGGTTTCTTCGCCGTGCTGGGTTACTTCAAAAATAATTTCCTGAGTATCAGCATCTCTAACAACGGTACCTAGCGGAACATCGATGTATTTATCTTCTCCATCGTCGCCAAAACTATTGTTGGAAGAGCCGCCTCCACCTCTACCGGCTTTAACGTGTCTTTTGTATTTTAAGTGGAGTAAGGTCCACATTTGATCGTTTCCTCTCAGGTATATATTACCACCACGACCACCATCGCCACCATCTGGGCCACCTTTGGCGGTAAGTCTGGAGCGATGTAAATGCACAGATCCAGCTCCACCGTGTCCGGCAGCGCAATGAATTTTTACATAATCGACAAAATTTGATCCGTTTACAGCCACTATAGTAGAGTATCTATTTCTTTACATAAGCTTTGGGTAATAGACGCTATGGAGCCTACACCTTTTACGCCTACAAATTTATTTTGAGCACTGTAATAGTCTTTCAAGATTGCGGTTTCGTTTTCGTAAACTTGAATTCTATTTTTT
>CAWVTK010000204.1:0-2796 GCA_963933205.1 uncultured Flavobacteriales bacterium | reverse complement strand
GCGGATCATCTAAAGGAATGTCGTCCGGAACAATGTTAATGTCGTGCTGTTGTTTTACCAACTTAACCGCATCCTTAATTATACTGAGTGTTTTTAAACCCAAGAAGTCCATTTTCAATAAACCAGCATCTTCCACAACTGAGTTGTCAAATTGTGTAACCAAAAGATCAGAGTCTTTGGCCGTGGCCATTGGAACATGCATTCGAATATCGCTCGGAGTTATAATAACACCACAAGCATGTACCCCGGTATTTCTTACTGAACCTTCGATGGCAATGGCCTGGTTTAGTGTTTCTGCTGCTAAATCAGATCCTTTTGCAATGGTCTGCAACTGAATGGCCATTTGCATTTGATCGGCGTTTAGCTTTTCCTTTAGTTTGTCTTCGGGTAGGTTGAAAATTTTATGAAGTGAAGTGTCTGGAACTAATTTGGCTATTCTATCTGCCTCATAAAGAGGTAAGTTTAGTACACGAGCTGCATCTCTAATAGAAGATTTAGCAGCCATAGTACCATAAGTAATAATTTGTGCTACTTGATCTTTACCGTATTTTTCTACTACAAAATCAATAATTCTACCACGACCTTCGTCATCAAAATCTATATCAATATCGGGGAGTGATACACGATCTGGGTTTAGGAAACGTTCAAAAAGTAAATCGTAAGCAATGGGGTCTACATTGGTTATTCCAATACAGTAGGCTACAGCAGAACCTGCCGCAGACCCACGGCCTGGCCCAACAGCTACGCCCATATTTCTGGCTTCTGTTGTAAAATCTTGCACAATGAGGAAGTATCCAGGGTAACCGGTTTTCTCAATGGTCATCAACTCAAAATCGAGTCTTTCGGTGATCTCTTCTGTAATTTCTGTATACCTTTTTTTGGCTCCTTGGTAAGTAAGGTGTCTTAAGTAACTGTTTTCTCCACGCTTACCATCGTCTAACTCATCTTGAGCATTTACAAACTCAGAAGGGATGTCAAAAGCAGGCAGTAAAACTTCTCTTTTTAGGTCGTAAACTTCAATTTTATCTACTATTTCTTGTGTAGTAGCTATGGAGTCTGGAAGGTCGGCAAAGAGTTCCTTCATTTCTTGCTGAGTTTTAAAGTAAAACTCTTCATTCGGAAATCCAAAACGGAAGCCTCTACCTCTACCAATAGGCATTTCTTTTAATACTCCCTCTTTGACACAAAGAAGTACATCGTGAGAAATGGCATCCTCCTTTTCCAAATAATATACATTGTTAGATGCAAAATATTTTACATCATACTTTAAAGCAAAACCTAATAAAACCTTGTTCACATGGTTTTCTTCTTCTAAGCCATGCCTCATAAGCTCTACATAAAAGTCAGCCCCAAAAGATTGGTGCCACCATACAAATGCTTCTTCCGCTTGTTTTTCTCCTACATTGAGAATGAGGTTTGGAATTTCGGCAGTTAAACCTCCTGTGGTTGCAATTAAGCCCTCTTTATGCTCTAGCAACAATTCTTTATCTATTCGCGGGCAACCGGCATAAAGACCGTCTATAAAAGCTTGAGAGCTAAGCTTGCATAGATTATGGTATCCAGCTCTATGCTTGGCAAGTAATACAATAGTTGAGCGTCTATCGGGTTGGTCTTTCGTGAATTTTCTGATTTTATGGTCGGCTGTGAGGTACAATTCGCAGCCAACAATTGGTTTAATGTCGTTTTTTATAGCTTCGCGAACAAACTTATAGGCAGCATACATATTACCTGTATCTGTAAGAGCTACGGCTTGCATATTATTGTTTTTCGCCTTTTCTATAAGGTCGGGGATGTCGTTTTTGGCTTGCAAAATCGAATACGATGAATGGCAATGGAGATGAGAAAATACTAGATCGTCTAATGAGGTGTTTGAGGATGAAATGTTTGTTTCTAAACTCGAAGTATCTTCTGTTTTATTTTCTGCGTTTTCGTCTTTGTAAGGCTCAATATTTAAGCCTAATAGCTTAAAAGGGTGTGGGTTAAACTCTACAAAGCGCTTATTATATTGGTCATCAAAGCCTAATCGAACATAATTGATCACGCGCAGTCTAATGAGCTCTAAAAAACAGCGTGTGGTAGCCTCTACATCAGCAGATGCGTTATGGGCTTCTGCAAAACCTTCTTTAAACAGTTTAACGTGAAGCTCTGTTAGCGTAGGCCATTTAAATTTACCACCTCTACCACCTGGAATAGCACAAAAATCTGTTCCTTCGTTCTTTGTATCAATGCTCTTTTCCTCCAATAGAGTGCTTTCAATTTGAGTTCTATAAAACTCAGCACCCATTATATTGATGTCAAAAATAATATTATGTCCTACTACAAATTCTGATTGTTCTAGTGCTTTATTAAACTCCTCGAGAACAAAGGCTAAATCTACTCCATGCTCTAAAGCATGTTGTGTAGAAATACCGTGAATTTTTTCTGCATTAAATGGAATGGTAAAATCCTGAGGACGTACTATAAAGTTTTTAACCTCTATAAGCTCTCCCATATCGTTGTGCAACTGCCATGCTACCTGAACCAATCGGGGCCAATTTTCTGAATCGCTTACAGGCGCAGAAAAACTCTTTGGAAGACCAGTGGTTTCGGTGTCGTATATTAGATACATATGGGCAGTAGTGGGATTTAATAAGAAAGTAAATTTAGTTTTTTTGTAGAAGTAATATTCAAATGTTAATAAAAAATTTCTTTTAATTTTTAGCTCATCTTTCAAATAAGCTAGTATTAGGATGCTTAAATTATAATGGAATTAATGTTTTAGTATCATCAAATAAAAATTGGAATAAAACAAAATAC
>CAWVTK010000203.1:0-2832 GCA_963933205.1 uncultured Flavobacteriales bacterium | reverse complement strand
TTAGGTGGGCAGTTAATTATGTCTACTTTAGGACTCCTATCCATTTTAACTGTTTATTTGTTTGTGGAGCGTTTCCAAATTCTAAAAAACGCGAATAAGGTGGATGTTCAATTTATGAACAAAGTAAAAGACTACCTATCTGATTCTAAAGAAGCCTCTGTACTTGCTTTGTGCGAAAGAACTTCTTCTCCAGTAGCTCAAATTATAGCTAAGGGTACGCTGTGTAAAAATGGAAGTCCAAAAGACATACAAGATGCCATGGAACGACAGGGAAATTTAGAGGTGTATAAATTAGAACACAATTTAGCCTCGCTTGCAACCATTGCCGGTGCAGCTCCAATGATTGGTTTTTTAGGTACGGTAATAGGAATGATTTTAGCCTTTCATGAAATGGCCAGTGCAGGCGGACAAATAGATGTAGAGATGCTTTCTAAAGGTATTTATACCGCAATGACCACAACTGTAGCCGGTTTAATTGTTGGAATATCAGCTTTTTTAGCCTACAATAACCTAGTCGTTAAAGTAACCAATGCAACTTTTAAAATGGAAGAGGCAACGGCAAACTTTTTAGATGTTATCGCCAAATCTAAATAAGATGGCTTTAAAATCTAGAAATAAGGTAAGTGCGGTTTTTAGCATGTCATCCATGACGGACATCGTTTTTTTGTTGTTGATTTTCTTTATGCTTACTTCAACTTTAGTTACCACCAATGCATTGGATTTAGTGCTGCCAAACAGCACCGCTCAAACGGTGAAAAAGCAAAGAGTTTCGGTTTCGATAAACGAAAACTTAGAATATTATATAGACAAGGAACTTGTGGAGCTTAAATACATAGAAGCTCAATTAGTTGAAAAACTTGCGGGACAAGAGGAGCAAGTACTTGTTTTAAGGGTAGACAAAACGGTTGCGATAGAGCATGCCGTAGAGGTAATGGACATTGCGTATAGAAATAAGTTTAAAATTGTATTGGCCACCCAACAGAAAAAATGAGTTTTTTTAAAAACAAACAAAAACGAACCGCTGCACTTGGAACATTCCTGGTGCATGTAGTCTTGTTGTTTGTTTTTTATTCCTTCGGATTAAAATACATGGATCCAAAAGTAGAGGAGGGGATTGCAATAGAATTTGGTTACGTAGAAAACGGTATGGGCGAGGAAGTTGCCCAAACTGAAGAAGTTGTTACAGCGGTTTTAGAGCAGGTTAAAACAACCCAAGAGGCTACCACAGAAGAGCTCAATGAAATTACCGAAGAGGTATTGACACAAGAAACAGAAGAAGCGCCCTCCATAACCAAGAAACCCGAATCGGAAAAAAAGCAAGATAAAAAACCCGATGTAAAAGAGGAAGAAAAGCCAAAAGCCAGCGACGAACTACAACAAGCACTTTCGAGCTTATTTCAAAGCAGTAGCAATACACAAGCCGGAACTAGCGATACGCTTGGCATGCAAGGCAATGTATCTGGAAGCCTTGAGGGTGAAGCCACAGCCGTGGGTGGAGATGGGAATTCTTCTGACGGATACGAGCTGGGCGATAGAAAAGCCATAAGAAAGCCAAAGCCTACATACTCGTGTAACGAAACCGGTACCGTTGTTATTAGGGTTTGGGTAAACAACGAAGGGTATACGTATAAGGCAGAATTGGATTTAAAAAACACAACAGATACATCCCCCTGTTTGGTTAGAGAAGCTAAAACAGCTGCCCTTAAAACCACCTGGTTTGCAGACACCAGTGTAGAGCCCATTCAAATAGGAAGTATTACTTACAACTTTAGAAAGCAATAATATTCGTTTAGTGTTTATTGCCTTTAATTATTTTCCGAGCACATGACGTATCAAGAAACATTAGATTGGTTGTTTCATCAATTGGCCTCATTTCAACGTGTTGGAAAATCTGCTTACAATAATGATTTAGGAAACATTACGGCCCTTTGTGCTGCTCTTAATCAGCCACAGCTTCAATTCAAATCTATCCACATTGCCGGCACCAATGGCAAGGGATCTACCAGTCATCTACTGGCTTCTGTTTTACAAGAACAGGGCTATAAGGTGGGCTTATATACCTCACCTCATTTAGTAGATTTTAGAGAGCGTGTAAGAATTAACGGCCTTATGATTTCTGAAAATGAAGTGGTAGATTTTGTGAGGTCTGGAAAAGACACCTTTTCTAAAATGGGTGTTTCCTTTTTTGAAATGACTACTGCTTTGGCCTTCAGTTGTTTTGCGAAACACAAGGTAGACATTGCAGTTATAGAAACAGGTTTGGGCGGTAGGTTAGACGCCACAAACATTGTGCATCCAGAATTGGCTATCATTACCAACGTAGCCTTAGATCATCAAAATTTATTGGGAAACACCTTACAAGAAATCGCCTTAGAGAAGGCCGGAATTATTAAGCAAAATACCCCCGTTGTTTTAGGTGCCACCACTAAAGAGGTTGTAGCAATCATTCGTACGGTTTCTAAAAATAAAAACGCGCACTTAAACACTGCGCCAGTTACATCTGCTTATACAAGCCAACTAAAAGGGTTTTGCCAGCAAGAAAACACAGCTACCGTAGTAGAAGCAGTAAAAGAGTTAAGAGCGCTTAACTGGCCTATTTCTGAGGATGCACTTGTAGACGGATTAAGCAATGTGCTTTCTTCTACCAATATAAGAGGTAGGTGGGAGCAACTAGCCAGTTCGCCAAAAGTTATTTGCGATACAGGACATAACATTCACGCCATGACTTCTATTGTAGCGCAGCTAAAAAAAGAATCCTTTAAAAATTTATGGTTTGTGTTAGGAATGCTTGCAGATAAAGACGTAAACGGCATTTTAGCGCTTTTACCAAAA
>CAWVTK010000202.1:0-2879 GCA_963933205.1 uncultured Flavobacteriales bacterium | reverse complement strand
CCTACTATTTAGTTGCTTTCTTTTTGTTAGCAACAGTTTTTCTTCTACCCTTTCTCGTACGTGAGTTGTTTTTGGTTCTCTGACCTCTTAACGGTAATCCCGCACGATGACGTTGACCTCTGTTACATCCAATGTCCATCAATCGCTTGATGTTCAATTGAACTTCAGATCTTAACTCACCTTCGATAGTGTAGTCTGATATGATGGTACGAATTTGATTTAATTCGTCATCATTCCAATCCTTAACCTTTGTGCTGTGATCAACACCGGCTTTACTAAGGATTTCCGCTGATCGTGTACTGCCTATACCGAAGATATAAGTTAACCCGATTACTCCTCTTTTGTTTGTAGGTAAATCTACCCCTGCAATTCTTGCCATAGAATAATTTTTAGATCAAGGTCTAGCCTTGTCTTTGTTTGAACTTAGGGTTCTTTTTGTTAATTACATAAAGACGTCCTTTTCTGCGCACAATTTGGCAGTCAACACTTCTTTTCTTGATTGATGCTCTTACTTTCATTTTGACTTTATTTAGTATCTGTAAGTAATTCTTCCTTTCGTCAAATCGTATGGAGACATCGCTAATTTAACCTTGTCTCCAGGTAACAATTTGATATAGTGCATACGCATCTTTCCAGATATGTGAGCTGTTAAAATGTGACCATTTTCCAGTTCTACTCGGAACATTGCATTAGAAAGTGATTCGATAATCACTCCGTCTTGCTCAATAGATGCTTGTTTAGCCATACACTAATTTTTGTTGTTTAACACTTTATCAATATAGTCGAACGACGACAGTATTTCTGCTTTGCCTTTTCGAACAACAATAGTGTGTTCAAAATGAGCTGAGGGTTTTAGGTCGGCTGTTTTAATTGTCCAACCATCGTTTAATTGAATAATCTCTTTTACCCCCATGTTTATCATAGGCTCAATAGCGATTACTAATCCCTCATGTAACTTTATGCCTTTACCTCTTTTACCGTAGTTAGGAACTTCTGGGCTTTCGTGAAGGTTTGTGCCTACACCATGACCAACGAGTTCTCTTACAACAGTAAATCCATTTTTTTCTGCGTGATTCTGAACGGCATAACCGATATCGCCAATGCGATTACCAGCTACTGCTGCTTCGATTCCCTTATAAAGAGACTCTCGAGTTACTTTTAGCAACTCTTTAACATCCTTGGATACCTCACCAACTTCATAGGTAAATGCAGAATCTCCAAAGAAACCGTTTTTTTTAACACCACAGTCTAAAGACAATATTGTGCCTGATTCTAAAGCATCATCATTTGGAATTCCATGAACGACTTGCTCGTTCGGAGAAACACATAAAGTGTTTGGAAAACCACTGTAACCTTTAAAAGCAGGAACACCACCATTATCTCTAATGAACTCTTCAGCAATTTTATCTAAAGCTAGAGTTGAAACTCCAGGTTGGATAAGTTTTGCTACTTCAGCGTGAGTTTTTGCAACAAGTAAAGAACTTTCTTTTATGAACTCAATTTCTTCTTCAGTCTTGTAATAAATCATAGTAGAGTAGAATATTACATTCCAGATCTACCAGTCAATCTACCTGACTGCATTAAACCATCGTAATGACGGTTTAAAAGATATCCTTCAATTTGTTGGAGTGTATCTAATACAACACCAACCATAATTAATAAAGAAGTACCTCCAAAGAACTGAGAAAATGACTGGTTAATACCAGCATTCATTGCAAAAGCGGGTAGTATAGCTAATACAGCTAAAAATACCGACCCTGGCAATACAATTCTAGACATCACATTATCCAAGAAGCCTGCTGTATCTTTTCCTGGTTTTACGCCTGGAACAAATCCACCATTTCGCTTCAAGTCATCTGCCATTTGGTTTGTATTAACCGTAATGGCAGTATAAAAGTAGGTGAATAGGATGATTAAAATTGCGAACACAAAATTATACCAAAAACCTGAGAAATCAGAGAAAGTAGCAACAAAATTTTGTACGTCTTCAGAATCCGATAAACCTGCGAATGTGATTGGGATAAACATAATTGCCTGAGCAAATATTATAGGCATTACTCCAGAAGCATTTACTTTTAATGGTAAATACTGTCGAGCTGCAGCCATTTGTGTAGTTGCACCACGTTTTGCATATTGTATAGGTATACGGCGTACACCTTGAACCAATAAAACAGAAGCTAAGATAACTATGAGCATAATAACCAATTCTACTAGAATGATAAGAGGTTTAGCTCTACCTACTTCAAACAAGAATGCTTGAGGAAGACTGGCTATAATACCAACCATTATCAGAAGAGAAATTCCATTACCAATACCACTGTCTGTTATTTTTTCTCCTAACCACATTGCAAACATGGTACCAGTTACTAAAATAATGATACTTGAGAACCAAAAGGAGCTACTTGATAACAAGAAAGCCTCAGCTGGTAAAGTAGCTTTAAGATTAGCAATATAACCCGGTGCTTGGAAGCAAGTGATCAAAACAGTGAGATAACGAGTTATCTGACTAATTTTTGTTCTTCCACTTTCACCATCCTTTTGCAGTTTCTGCAGGTAAGGAACAGCCATTGTGGCTAACTGAATTACAATAGAAGCAGAAATGTAAGGCATGATACCCAAGGCCATAATAGAGGCTTGAGAGAATGCACCACCTGTAAACATATTCAGTAAACCGAGTAAACCATCAGATGTTTGATTTTGCAAAGCACCTAATTGTTGTGGGTCTATACCTGGGAGGGCTACAAACGAACCTAGACGATAAATAAGTAAAAAACCTAATGTTGTTAGGATTCTACCTCTTAACTCCTCTATCTTCCAAATATTCTTTAATGTATCGATCAAATTCTTCATAAGTATGGGGGCTTATTAAAGGGTTGTAG
>CAWVTK010000201.1:0-2897 GCA_963933205.1 uncultured Flavobacteriales bacterium | reverse complement strand
TGGCTAAGGTTAAATCAGCTTGACTAGAACTTAAGGCTAAATCTAAGTTTGAAATAGTATCTGAGGCTAAAGACAAATTATTTTGCAAAGGAACAATCCAATTATGCCATAAACCGTTAGAAAGCTGATTAGCTGCAACTATGGTAGCATTTAAACTTAAAATTGAATCTGTGGCTATCGTTAAATCACCTTGAATGGAGCTTAAAGCTAATTCGAAATTCGAAATTGAATCAGACGTCATAATCAAATTAGATTGTAACTGAAGGTAAGCAGCTTGAAATGTTTGCAAACAAGTCTGGTCGTCTAATGTTGCATTCGGATTGTACTCAACATAATCAGGCTGCGTACATCCTTCAATAATACAAGAGCCATCGTCTGTATTTGCGCCTAAAGAGACACTATAATTTACAGCTAAAGGGTTCATACAACCTAAAATAAAACAAGAATCATCATCAATTGTTGCTTGAGAATTATAGTTAGATGCATTCGTGTTTGTACAACCATTAATAAGCGTTTGATTACTAGAAAATACAACTGGGCTAAATAAGTCACCCAATATAGAATTGGCAACAAAATCTAACCCCACAGAAATAGAAACAGGTAAACCACCCTCACTTTGATCAAGTAAGCTAACAGTATAGTGGTTAGTAATACTATTCGAATAGATGTTTATGAAGGAAAAGTTACCCGAAATACCCGGTATGTTACTATCTAATAAACCTACTCCTACCGTAGTACCTTCTGCATCTGAAATTAGGATTATATCCTGTGAATCTATAGATAGTGCTCCGTTAAACATAGCCTGTGCTGTTACTGTCATTGAATACAGATAATCGTTGGGCACAACATTTAAGTTACTTTGAGCAAAGGAAATGTTTGAACTAAAAACAAAAAATAAAACAAAACATTTAATGACAATGTCATTAAAATTTGAAAAAAAAGAAGATTGAGTATGTAATAAAGCCCTAGGCATTATTACAATAGATGGTTGTATCGCTTTCATAGGTAAAATCTGTTACGATTTAACAATCTTTTTTCTAAACGATTCTCCACCTATTTGGAGCTCAATAAAGTACAAGCCTTTCGTAAGACTTTCACTCTCAATGTGAATTTTTTGGGAACCAGAAACTAATTCTGTAGCTACAATCATTTTCACAAAACGTCCCATTACATCGAACAATTTCACTTCAACGATAGCGCTTTCCTCTAAATTAAATTCAAGATCAAAGCCATTAGTAAATGGATTTGGATACAATGAAAAGTCAAAGAATAAATCTAAATTCTGTTGTTCAAAATTAATCGAAATAGGGTATGGATTAGAAAACGATCCTATGTGATTATTCGCTTCAAATACCAGTAAATTATCAGCTCTATAGATTTTTTCATTTTCTACATCATAATAGTCAAATCGAATAGGGTCTTGATCATCACCATAAATAGTAATGAAATACAAAGTTTCGTCATCGCTTATTTTTGTAGCCGAAATATTACCTACACATTCTGCACCTATAAATGCTCCTAATACACTTTCTGTATTAGTATTCTCAAAATTATCGTGCTCTATTCGCGCAATAATACTCATGGAGTTTTGGTATTTATGAGGGTCAACTTTCCAGAAATCATTTGAGTATTTATTTCCATCTATTCGGAACGCCCCTCCTGGTATCATAGAACTCTCTGGGTAGGTTAGCGTTTGACTTTCTGCAGATCTAAACATATAACCCTCTCCGGACTCCATAGTACTTAAACTACCCAACCATCCTAAATTTTCGTTGGCATACATACTAAAAGCTGATTTGCTCTTAATAATATCGCTCGTAGTAGGGTTTAAACTAGACAAAGCTTCGTTTATACCCATCCTACGCTGACCAAAATAACCTATCCAGTTCCACCCAGTATTAATCGTAATGTCTAAACCATTTGGAAGAACAGGTAAGCCACTATACGAAATAGTATCTTCAGCTTCAATTTTAAGCATGTACATTTGTTCAATCGGAACATTGTCTGAAGCTAAAGATCCATACCAAATGCCGTTTCCACCTACTTCGCCAAATTGAGTGAAAGTAGTTTGATTTTTAAATACTTCTACATTTGCCTTAGTAACATCTGCAAAAACGACTGCAAGATCTTGCATGTAATCGGAAGCATTTGTTTCGTCTAAGTTAAACGACATCCAGTTCCAACCCTCACTTAAAGGTATAACTTGCTCTAGCCTATTGAGTGCTTCAAAAGAACTTGGGCTGGAAAAGTCTCCTACAACTATCCCATCGGTAAAGGTTGTTTCTGTAGAGCCGTTTAACTGAACATTAACTTGCATTTTACCTTGACTTGCATCCCATAATTTAAATTCTAAAACCTCATCTGCAGGACTATTGCTATAAACCGAATGAAACACAAAATAAGAATCGTAATCTTCGATATAGATAAGTTCTGTAGCACCTCGTAATTCGTCCCCAACATAGGTAAATAGAATATCCTTATCATCTCTAATTCGAATTCCGTCTACACTAACTTTACCAACAAAATTCATGCTGTACTCAAATGCATTTATATCTAAAGCAAAGTCTGGTTGCTCAGCTTCAACTATTAATTTTAGCTCAAAGCGTTCAGCATAGGCATTGTTTCCGGTAAGCATAATGTCCTGAGAGTAGTCGCCTATAAATAAACTTTCGTTTACCACAAACTCAATGAGAACAAACGAATTTGACTCTAATAAACCTTCGCTTGGATTTGCTGTTAACCAAACAGGTAAATTTGAAATTTCAAAGTTTTCAACAGTCCCACCTTGGTTTACTATGTAGGTTTCAAAAACCAAAGGTTCACCTAATAATTTCTCTTTTTCAATGAATTGATCGTCCCAAAGAAGTTGGTTTTGGTTTACATAAGCGGTCCATGTT
>CAWVTK010000200.1:0-2900 GCA_963933205.1 uncultured Flavobacteriales bacterium | reverse complement strand
TTTGATGGGTCTATTGATGTAGAACCAAATCCATCTCCAAAATTCCATTGGTAAGAAAGGCCGTTCATGGTTGGTGTATAATTATTAAGTTCTATACCAAAATTCTCGTTTGGCATTTGTGCCGTTTCAAAAAATGGATCTGTTGCTTCGTCAGATCTAATTTCGCCTTCTGCAATACCCTGAGAGCCGCATTCGTCTTGCACTGTAATTGTATACGAGCCTGGGAAATCAAACAGACAGGGTTCTTGATCACCATTAGACCAAGAATAGCTGTAGTTTTCATTTCCTCCAATAGCGGTAGCACAAATCTCTGTTTCACTCGAATCGCATAGGTACACAATTTCTGAACGAACTTCAATTGGAGGAAACTCTTGAATAGAAACCTGAATACAGGCATCTACCTCTTGGCCGCAAACATCAGTAATAACAACACAAAACTCAGTTTCTTCTGAGGCAGTAATTAGTTGAGAAGATTGACTACCTAGTCCTTCCCACTCATAAGTATAAGGTGGTAAAGGGAACGGTGGAGTCATTAAAGAACCCATGCCTCCTATGGCTTGCACATCTATTATAGCATTATCTCCAGCACATTCCAAAATTACATCGGCAGAGGTTATGGCTCCTAAATCTGGGTAGTCCTCTATAATTACAGTTACACACGTTTCTGCTTGTTGGCCGCAAACATCAAAAACTTCTACACAATATTCTTGAGATTCGGTAGGATTTACAGCTTGAACAGCTTGAGTTCCTAAGCCATTCCACTGGAAAGTGTAAGGAGGAGTTGAAAACGGAGGAGTCATTAAACCTCCCATACCTCCTACTGGGATAACTTCTAATTCTACTTCATCGTCAGAACATAAAGCAGCTAAATCGTCTGTTTCAATCGTAAAGTCCGGTTGATCATAGATGGTAAATTCTATAGTATCTGGTTGAATTTCATAACAACCATAATCTAAAGGTAAAATTTGTATTAACACATCTTCTTGATCGTCTAAGATGCCGTCGTTTATAGCCGTAACATTTACAGTAGCTTCTGAGTCTCCATCTAAAATTACTACTTGATTGTTGGCTGTATTAGATAAAGTATAATCCGTTCCTAAAATCGAACTACCCGAAAGATTGTAGTTAATAAGTAAATCGCCGCCTATTCCTAATGGACGCTCAAAAACAATACTAGCCTCACCGCATCCCTCGTAAATATTGTCTAAAAATGGAGAATTGGGATTAAATATATTGGTTGTATTAGACTCTACTGTGTATTCAATATCAGGAAGAGAATTAAAAGAATTTTCTTGTAGAAAAACTGCGGAATTTACACCGCCATCGGCAACATCGGCAATAGCCAACTTCATGTGGTAGGTTAAACAAGCTGTTACATTAGCTGTAGCGTTTAAGGTAACAAAACCAGGATAATTAACTGTTTCTATAGCCGAATTGTCTGTGTAAAAAACAGAGTAATCTTGCCAATTAGGATCAATGTCTGAACAATTTGAAGCGGGATAACCTCCAGATGGAGTTCCTGAATTTACCGTGTTTATTATTACAGGTGTAGTGGTATACTGCGTTGGGTCGTTTGGATCGGGTACCAAAGCAATATTTTCGGCATTATTAGTAAAAACACCGTTAATACCGGGTCCAGATAGAAAAAACCCAAATATATCGTTAAACTGAGAGCATGTAAAAGAGGTGTACTCGTTGGAAGCGAAAATATAATTAAAAGTAACAGCATCAGAATTTGGAATAAAATCGAATTCCAAAATGATGAGGTTATTTAGATTGGTATTTAAAGCATTAACTAATTGCAATTGTTCTTCCAAATCGGAATCCGATCCGCCACCACCAAAGCCACCACCAAAGGATCCAGGGCTGATAGATTCAACTCCATTGGTTGCCATAACCAAGCCCGTTTGAAAACCTAAGTTAGATGTACCATCAAAATAGCCCGCTGAGCAGTCGAAACCAGAAAAGGTTGCATTTGAATATTCAACTCCTTCTCCTACCAGTATTTCTACTAAACTCTCCGCAGTATTATAAGGAGCATTGCAGTTTCCTAATACTTGACAAAATGAAAATTGTACGGTGAAAAGCATTACAACAAAAAGTAAACTTTTTTTCATATCTGGGGGCTTAATCAATTTATGCTAATTTCTATCCTTGAATAGATCTTTCTTAAACTGCAATAATCATACCTTGATGGACGGTGAAAGTCTAATTAAAATCAAGTTTAAGATAAATGATAGTGATGCAATCCGTTTAAAGGATATTGACAAAACGATTCTATTTTTATTTTATGTTTAGAACAAAGAGCGCGCAGAATATTTTGAAATAGAAAGGCCACTGAGCCAACAAAAGCTACTGAATAATCATGTATTAACTTATTGCTTAATAAATGAATTTTAATGTAAGATTCAAACTGAGTACACACTAAAGATTGAATAAATGGATGGTTTTTATGGGCAACCAAAAAAGGTACATAGCTTGCAAAAAAACGATTTGGATTTGGATGTATGTAGGTAGATTCAAGTACTTTCTCTTTAGATATTGCGAATGTTTTAGAAAAACTTAGGTGCAAATCATTTGGGAGTGTTTTGTACAAATAAGCTTTCAGAAGCTGTTTTCCAAGACATGAGCCACTGCCCTCGTCGCCTAAAACATAGCCCAAAGAAGGCGTAGTTTGAAAGAGTTCATTTCCATCATAAAATGCAGTATTTGAACCTGTACCAAGTATGGAAACAAATTGGGAAGTTCCTTTAAATACAGACCGTGCGGCAGCTAACAAATCAGATTCTACATGAATAATTGCCTGTTTAAATTTGCTTGCAAATCTACTCTTCAAACACTCAGCCGAGGATTCTAAAGCCACTCCAGGGGTGTAAAAATGAACTTCAGTTACCTTGTTT
>CAWVTK010000199.1:0-2909 GCA_963933205.1 uncultured Flavobacteriales bacterium | reverse complement strand
AATGAGCAAATACTTATATCGGGTGGTTTTAAATTCTAATGCTTGAAAACAAAAAAGGCTTCCAAATTGGAAGCCTTTTTTTATACAACTATTTTAAAGCTATTCAGCTTCATCAATTCCAGCCATAAGCTTATCTACCAGTACACGTCCGCAGTGTTCGCATACGATAACTTTTTTACGAGCAGCAATATCCATTTGTCTTTGAGGTGGTACGGAATTAAAACACCCTCCACAGGCGTCTCTAAGTACAGGAACTACTGCAAGACCATTTCTTACAGAACCTCTTAAACGCTTGTAAGCGTTTAGTAAGCGTTCGTCTATTACTTTTTCAGCAACAACCGAATCTTTACCTAACTTTTCTTCGTCTTTCTTAGTTTCGGCTATAATTCCATCTAACTCTGCATTTTTAGCTTCTAAATCTCCGCTACGATCTTGCAAACGCATTTTAGCGCCAGAAATAACATCCATTTTAGCAACTATCGAAGCTTTAGCTTCTTTAATTCTTTTTTCGGCTAATTCAATTTCTAAAGTTTGGAATTCGATTTCCTTATTTAAAGAATCAAATTCTCGGTTGTTCCGAATGTTTTTCAACTGCTCATCGTACTTCTTTATAAGAGCTTTAGAATCTTTCATTAAAGACTCCTTTTCTTTTATAGATCCGTCGAACGCAGCTATTTCATCGTTTATATTCGTTACACGAGTTTGCAAACCTGCAATTTCGTCTTCTAAATCTTGAACTTCTAGTGGTAATTCGCCACGTAAAATTTTAATCTTATCGATTTCAGTGTCTATAGATTGAAGTGTGTATAGTGCAACTAGCTTCTCTTCAACAGTAGATTGTTTTGCTTTAGCCATTTTTTATAGATAATTGATAGGATTGGTATTTACCTCTGATAAATGAACTGCAAATTTAAGAAATTTTTTGCGAAGAAAATCAGCAATCAAGTCCTTAGTATATTGTTCACTTTCGTAATGCCCAACATCGGCTATTATAATCTTGTTATCGGCGTCAAAAAACTCGTGGTATTTAAAGTCGCTAGACACAATAACATCAGCGCCAGAGCGAATTGCCGCTTGTAACAGAAAACTACCAGAACCTCCGCAAATCGCTATTTTTTTAATTTTGTGATCCCCTGTTTTCGTAAATCGAATCCCCTTTGCATTTAAGTTAGTTTTTAATTCTAACAAAAAATCTAAGGGCATTTTAGCTTCCGAAAGCTCACCTATGAGCCCAGAACCAATGTTTTGATTTTCGTTATCCAAACTCAAAATACGGTAAGATACTTCCTCGTATGGATGAGCTGATTTTAAGGAGGAAAGCACTTTAGTTTCTAAATAAGCAGGAAATAAGACTTCTATTCGTTCTTCGGCTACCTCTTCTCGAACTTCTTTTTCTCCTACTTGAGGGTTTGAGTTTGAAGAACCTTTAAAGGTTCCCTTTCCAGATACCGAAAAGCTGCATTCGGAGTATTCTCCGAAGCTTCCTGCTCCAACACCATAAAGACTGTTTCTTACTTTTTCAGCTTGAGCAGATGGAACGTAGCTCACTAATTGTTTGATGATTGACTTTTTAGGAACCAGTATTTGCGTGTTGATTAAACCTATTTTTTCTGCCAGCATCTTGTTTACGCCTGTATCTACATTATCTAAATTTGTATGTATGGCATACAAGGCAATGTCATTTTTTATGGCTTTTAAAAGAGTACGTTCTACATAATTAGCTCCTGTAAAACTCTTTAAACCTTTAAAAACAATAGGATGATGGGAAACAATTGCATTACATCCTTTAGCTATAGCTTCTGCTACTACCTCTTCGGTACAATCTAAACTTACCAAAACGCCAGTAAGCTCAACAGAAGAATCACCTACAATTAACCCGCTGTTATCATAAGACTCCTGATAGGCTAAAGGAGCCCAATCTTCTAAAGAGCTACAAAGTTCTTTTAATTTCATAAAATTAAATTTTAAGCAAAATAATGGTTTTTTTCCAATAGCATTCATCATTAGAATGTGTATTTTCGAAAAATGAATCGCATTAAATTCTTATTAAGTCCATTTTCCTTTATATACGGCATGGTTACTTCGGTAAGAAACGCCTGTTTTGAATTTGGTATATTAAAACAATACGCATCTAAAACACCCCTTATTAGTGTGGGTAATTTAAGCATGGGCGGTACCGGAAAAACCCCTCACGTAGCCTACATTTCTGACCTATTATCTGATAAAAAAATAGCTGTAATTAGTAGAGGATATGGAAGGAAAAACACAAACCTAATCCTTGGCAATACGCGCATACATAGCACTGCAGATATTGGAGATGAGCCAATGGAGCTCCTCACAAAGTTTGAAGGTGAGAATTTCAAAATGCTGGTTGAAGCAGATCGAAAAAAAGCACTCCAGTATATTGAAGAAAAATTTCCGGACACTACACTTGTGATTTTAGACGATGGATTTCAACATCGCTATGTAAAACGCACTTTAAACCTATTGCTTACAGAGTATAGCAAACTATTCTACAACGATTATATAGTGCCAGTAGGTACGTTACGCGAATCTAGAGTCGGAGCAAAAAGAGCCGATGTAATTGTTGTAACAAAATGCAATCCATCCATTAGCTTTCAAGAAAAAAAAAGCATAAAGATGGAACTTGCAAAATATACGAATGCAATCGTTTATTTTTCTAAAATAGAGTACAAAGGATTTATGAACGAGCAGGGATATTTACTAGACCCAAGTAAAACCTATTTGGTAATAACTGGTATTGCAAAACCAGATCCAATATTCAAATACCTCGCAGAACAAAACATTAGTTTTAAATCTCTAACTTTCTCGGACCATCATAATTTTAGCTCAAAAGATGTGGAGAAGATCGTTTTAAAAAGCAAAGCATTCAGCGGAATTATTACTAC
>CAWVTK010000198.1:0-2995 GCA_963933205.1 uncultured Flavobacteriales bacterium | reverse complement strand
CATATTCTTTTAGAAGGTGTGCCTGGTTTGGCTAAAACACTTGCAATTAACACACTTTCTAAGGCTATTGATGGGAACTTTAGTCGTATTCAATTTACGCCCGATCTTTTACCTTCGGATGTAATTGGTACCACAGTTTACAATATGCCAAAAAACGAGTTTAGTATTAAAAAAGGACCTATTTTCGGTAATTTCATTCTGGCAGATGAGATTAATCGCGCTCCAGCAAAAGTACAATCTGCTTTACTAGAGGCCATGCAAGAGCGTCAGGTTACCATTGGTTCAGAAACCTTTGCAATGCAAGAACCTTTTTTGGTTTTAGCTACTCAAAACCCGGTAGAACAAGAAGGAACTTATCCTTTACCCGAGGCTCAGGTAGATCGTTTTATGCTAAAAACAGTTATTGATTATCCGAAACAGGAAGACGAGCGCATTATTATGCGCAACAGTCTTAAAGGTCAATACGAGCTTGTAAAACCCGTGGTAAGCATTGCGCAAATACTTAAAGCACGGGAAGTGGTTAAGACAGTTTATATGGATGAAAAAATTGAGAGTTATATTCTCGACATCATATTTGCTACCCGCTACCCTGAAAGATATGGTTTAGAGAACTTAAGTCCATTAATCTCTTTTGGAGCATCTCCAAGAGGTTCTATCAACTTAGCTACCGCCGCCAAAGTTTATGCTTTTATTAAAAGAAGAGGCTATGTAATACCCGAAGACGTTCGTGCTATTTGTACAGATATTCTTCGTCATAGAATAGGGCTTACTTACGAGGCCGAAGCAGAAGACATAAGCGCAGAAGACATTATTGATCAAATATTAAATAAAGTAGAGGTGCCTTAGTATGGAGACGAAAGAGCTTTTAAAAAAGGTTCGGAAAATCGAAATCAAAACACGTCGATTGTCCAATCATCTTTTTTCTGGAGAATATCATTCGCATTTTAAAGGAAGAGGTATGACCTTTTCTGAAGTACGTAAATACCATCAAGGCGACGATATTAGAGACATAGACTGGAACGTAACAGCCAAGCTTAACGAGCCCCACATAAAGATATTTGAGGAAGAGCGCGAACTTACCATGATGCTAATGGTTGACGTATCTAAGTCCGAATCTTTTGGAACTCGAGTGCAACAAAAAAGAGATCTAATAACGGAGCTCTGTGCTGTTTTATCTTTTTCGGCAATTCAGAACAACGATAAGGTGGGCGTTATCTTTTTTACCGACCAAATAGAGCTGTACATTCCTCCAAAAAAAGGAAAGTCTCACATTCTTAGAATCATTAGAGAGCTCATAGAATTTAAGCCCAAAAGCAAGGGAACCAACCTTTCGGAAGCATTTCGTTTTTTAAGCTCGGTTGTAAAAAAGAAATGTATTGTTTTTGCCCTTTCAGATTTCTTAGATAAAGCGTACGACAAAAATTTAAAAATTGCAGCCAATAAACACGACTTAACTGCCATACGCATTATAGATAGTGCCGAGCAGCATTTACCCAACATTGGTTTAGTACAGCTTTTAGATCCAGAAACCGGCATTGTAAATTGGGTAGATACCAGTTCAAAAACAGTACGGGAGGATTACCAACTTAACTACAATGAATTTGTTGCCAATTTTAAATCGAATTGTCTAAAATCTGGAACCGACTACCTCGATTTACGCGTAGACCAATCGTACACAAAACAACTATTAGAATTCTTTAAAAGAAGATAATTTGAACAAACTCTTATACATATTCCTTTTCTGCTGCTCTACTTTAAGTTTAGCTCAAACGAAAATTGAAGTAAAAGCAGATACGAATTACGCCTTTATTGGAGACGTTATACATCTAAATTTATATGTAGAGTCTAACCAAAAACTTATTTGGCCTGCTCTAGAAGATTTAGTTGAGCCTCTAGAAATTCAAGATTTAGGTAAAGTAGACACCTCCAAAGTGGGTAACTCATTTGTTTACCGCCAGGAGCTAGCTGTACAAAGCTTTGATACCGGACGTTTTAGTATGCCTAGTTTAGCATTTGCTTCGTTACAAGGAGATACTTTTTATTCCGACTCTCTAGCTCTTGCTTTTTTAGGAGTTACTCTGGATACTACAAATGCTGTTTTCGATATTAAAGAACCTCTAGATGTACCCTTTAACTTTGCAGAAGCACAGCCTTATATTTTGATTACTCTTGCCTTACTTCTTCTTATTGTTTTGATTGTATTTTTGGTTAAAAAGTATTGGAAGAAAACGAAGGATGTAGAAGAAAAAATTATTCTTATACCTTGTGAAATTGAAGCCAATGAAGCGTTAAATACCCTACAGGCAAAAGCGTATTTAACAAAAGGCTTGGTAAAAACGCATTATATAGAGTTAACAGAAATAGTGCGTCGTTATTTCGATAGAGAATTCGAAATAGACACGCTGGAGTCTACCACAGATGAGACTTTAGACTTATTAAAACAAGTACATGTTGCACCAGCACTGCTAAAACAAATAGGCGAATTATTACGAGAGGCTGACTTAGTTAAATTTGCAAAAAGTACTCCCGACCACAGAACTTCAACTTATCTTATGAGCTTGTCTTTCACCATCGTATCAAATTGTCATCAAATGAAAATGGAGGAAGCTGATGTTTAAAGACACCCTTTTTTTAAATCCGGAATTCTTGTATTTGTTACTCGTAATTCCATTTCTGTTGTTCCTTGAGGTAGGCTTTGTTAAAAAAAGGACTCCAAGTTTACACTGGTCGTCAAGTTTTTTAATTGGAAAGAACACAACTTGGAAACTACTAGTAAAATACCTTATTTGGCTTACCCGATCTGCTGCATTAGCTGCCATTATTTTTGCATTAGCAAGACCTCAAACTACAGAAGTAAGCTCAGAAACCCTAAGTAAAGAAGGAATAGACATCGTTTTAGCAATGGATGTATCTACCAGTATGCTTGCGCAAGATTTTCTACCAAATAGATTAGAGGCTGCAAAACAAGTTGCCATAGAATTTATTGAAGGAAGAC
>CAWVTK010000197.1:0-3031 GCA_963933205.1 uncultured Flavobacteriales bacterium | reverse complement strand
CTCACATGGTCCTCTTGTCCGTTAGAGGAAACAATAGAATCGGCAGATGCAGGCGTACACAATAATTTAGATTGAGACACAATACTCGCAGCTGTATACTGAGGAATCATAAAACCAGAGTTTAAACCTGGTTTGGCAACTAAATAAGCAGGTAAGCCTCTTAAACCACAAACCAATTGATAGGTTCTACGTTCGGAAATATTGCCCAATTCGTGTAAGGCAATGGCTAAGTAATCCATGGGTATTGCAATGGGTTGACCATGAAAATTCCCACCAGAAATAATTTTATCGGCCTCCACAAATATGTTTGGATTGTCGGTTACCGAATTAATTTCTGTGGTCATTACATCAGATACGTGTTTTATGGCCTGCTTAGAAGCTCCATGTACTTGTGGAATACATCGGAAAGAATAGGGATCCTGCACATGTTCTTTTGCTCTAGATATTAATTCCGAACCTTCTAAAAACTCACGCACTCGTGCAGCAGTTTTTAGTTGTCCATTATGTGGGCGTGCAAAATGAATTAATTCGTCAAAGGGTTCTATACGACCGTCAAAAGCTTCTAGAGAAAGTGTTCCAATCAAATCGGCTAAATACGATAGTTTATGCGCTTTCATAACCGACCAAGATCCATAAGCACTCATAAATTGTGTGCCATTTAACAGAGCCAAACCTTCTTTTGATTTCAAAACAATGGGCTCCCAGTTCAGCTCTTTTAAAACTGCTGAAGACTCTTGAACTTTTCCGTCGTAAAACACCTCACCCATTCCTATTAATGGAAGTGCTAGGTGTGCTAATGGAGCCAAATCGCCAGAGGCACCCAAGGAACCTTGTTGGTATACAATGGGTAAAATATTGTGGTTGTACATAGCCACCAAACGCTGTACGGTAATAAGCTGAACACCAGAATGCCCGTAAGAAAGCGATTGAACCTTTAATAAGAGCATAAGCTTTACCAAATCGTGCGGAACCTCATCTCCGGTTCCACAAGCGTGAGACATCATCAAATTGGCTTGCAATTGACTGAGGTCTTCCTCCGATATACTGTGGTTGCAAAGCGAACCAAAGCCAGTATTTACGCCGTAAATTGGTTTTTCTGTTCGGGCAACTTTCTCATCTAAATAAGTTCTGCAGTTCTCTATAGACTTAATGGAATCTGCTGAGAGTTTTATACTTTTGCCTTCTAAGACTATGGCATGTAAATCTTCAAACTGCAATTGATCTCTACTAATTAGATGAATATTTTCCTGCATCTTAACTGTTTAATTTTATAATTAAATCTTCTAAACTTAAGTTGTACTGTGCTCCGTCGTTCATATTCTTAACGGTTAACAGGCCAGATTTCATTTCGTCTTCTCCAACCAAGGCAACGTAAGGAATGCCTTTTTTGTTGGCGTAATTCATTTGTTTTTTCATTTTGGCTGCATCCGGATACAATTCGGAATTTACACCTGCTCTTCGTAAATCTCTTAGTGCTTTTAAGCAGTAATCTGCCTCAATCTCTCCAAAATTCACAAATAGAACCTGGCTAAAATCGGCCTCTAAACTTGGAAATAAATTCAACTCTTCGGCTACTAAGTAAATTCGATCTAATCCAAAAGAAACGCCAATTCCAGGTAAATCTTTTAAGCCAAAAATACCGGTAAGGTCGTCGTAGCGACCGCCACCACCAATACTGCCCATTTCAACTCCCTTTGCTTCCACTTCGAAAATAGAACCCGTGTAGTAATTTAAACCTCTTGCAAGAGTTAAGTCAAAATCTAACTCAGCTGTTTCCAAGCCTAATACGTTTACTTTATCAACTACTGTTTGCAGTTCTGCTAAACCTTCTAATCCAATGGGAGAAGCTGCTAATACGCTGCGCATGGTGGCTAGTTTTTCATTTGCACCGCCAGACATTTTCAAAATAGGATCCAATTTTTGAATGGCCGCATCAGAAACACCTTTGTTTTGCATTTCCTCTTTTACTTTAGCCAAACCAATTTTGTCTAATTTATCTAACGCAACAGTAATGTCAATTAGCTTGTCTGCCTCGCCAACTACATCTGCTATACCCGACAAAACTTTGCGGTTGTTTATTTTTATTATTGAGGGAAGTTTTAACTGTGTAAAAACAGTATCGTACAATTGTATCAGCTCTACTTCGTATAAAAGAGATGGAGAGCCAACCACATCGGCATCGCACTGAAAAAATTCTCGAAACCTACCTTTTTGGGGCCTATCGGCTCGCCAAACAGGCTGTATTTGATAGCGTTTAAATGGGAAAGTAATCTCGTTTTGATTTTGCACCACATAACGAGCAAAAGGAACTGTTAAGTCGTAGCGCAGTGCTTTTTCAGAAATTTTAGTGGTCAATTTCTTCGATTCAAGAGCAGAAGTTAAATCTACTTTATTCAGGTAATCGCCCGAATTTAAAATCTTAAATATTAAGCGATCTCCCTCTTCACCGTACTTACCCATTAAGGTAGACAGATTCTCCATAGAAGGTGTTTCTATAGGGAGATAGCCAAAAGTTTGAAAGGCTTGTTTTATAATGCCCATTAAATAATTTCGCTTCAACATTACTGCTGGAGAGAAATCTCGAGTTCCTTTAGGAATGGATGGTTTTTGAGCCATGTTTTATGCTTTGCAATTTTAATCTTCTAATTTAGCTAAATAAGAGACACTACACGAAAATCTTTTTTTAGAGCTCGGACTTTAGTATGCCTTTACAAATTTTACGTACCATGGAAGGTCCTTCGTAAATAAAGCCGGTATAAATTTGCACCAAACTAGCTCCAGCATTTAATTTTTCGAGCGCATCCTCAGCAGTATAAATACCGCCAACACCTACAATAGGAAAGGCTCCATTGGATTGTTTATGTAAATAAGCAATCACCTCTGTGGCGCGAGATTTAACAGGTTTTCCGCTAAGTCCGCCGGCGCCAATTTCTTCAATTTTAGCCTTATTAGAAACCAGCATACTTCTGTCTATGGTGGTATTCGTAGCAATTATGCCTTCAATTTTTACCTCGGCTACAATGGCTATAAT
>CAWVTK010000196.1:0-3107 GCA_963933205.1 uncultured Flavobacteriales bacterium | reverse complement strand
GTCAGCTTCTCCTCGAGTTCAAAAAAAGATTTTCGCATAATAAATGATGAAGTCTCAAGTACTGATTGAATTGCTTTTATCAACCTCTTCTTTGTGCTGATTGTAAGACAGATTTATTCGGCGAAGTCTAATTTCATGGAATTATACTTGTTTTATATTCTAGAATATACTCAAAACGATGAAGGTGTTCAAATTTAAAGTAATGACGCCTCAGCTGTATATGGATTTGTAGGGCGCTCTTTTAAAAATTAATAGTCTTGACTTTGGGAAGTATGAAACAATCACTAATGCTATCCTAAGAAAAACAAAGACTTACATTTTAACAACTCTTGTAAAGGTACTTTGCTGTTTATCCTCAATAAGTTGAACCGTATAAATTCCTTTTGGGAGCTGCTCTATGTTAATTTCGTTTGTGTTTTCTGTTCTAAAAACCTCAATACCATTTAGGTTGTAAACAATTACTTTGTATTGCTTACTCAGTGTTCTTATTCTAAACGAAGTACTACTTGGGTTTGGAAAAGCAGTTAAACGATTGGCTTCTCTTTCCTTAAGCTCAACATTTTGAGAATCTAAGGAATTGTATAAATGCGTACTTACAAAGTCAATCATCTCCTCTTCTATTGAAGAGCCTACAAGCCAAGGAACATGATCGGCATTTTCAAATAACAAGTGTTTGTGGTTTGTAAAGCCAATAGACGCTGTGTGAGCTTGGATTGCTCCGCCACCGCATAGTTCTGGCAAAATAGTGCTACTTAAAGGTTGACCGCATAAGTAGGGTACGGTTTCATCTTGGTCTCCGTGGCAGGTTAGCACTAATTTATCGTTTTCGGTAAGTGTAATAAAGTTTACGTCTGCAATAGCTCCAGCGAGGCTTATTGCGCCTCTTACCTCACTAGAGTATCCTTCATTACCGCTATCGCCTTCTATGCCTCCTAACAAATTAAATGCAGAAATTAAATCGGGATCCGTAAGGTCTTCTTCTTGCATAAAAGCAGCATGCAGGGCAATAACTCCACCAGCAGAGTTTCCTCCAAAATAAATTTGATCCTCATCTATTGCAAAAGGATTGTCCTGAAGTGCTACCGTTTTTCTAAAATAACGAACGGCTCCACGGCCATCACTTAAAGCTCTGGCAACTCCATTTATGGCGCTTTGAGATGAAAATAAATCAGTAAAAGGAATAAGTCTGTACGATATTGAAGCAACTACATAACCTCTTTTTGCAAAGGTGTTTCCTAGCGAGACCATGGTTGGGTTTGAACGAACTCCAGCTATAAAAGAGCCTCCGTGTGCAATGATGAGTAAAGGCCTATTGCTTAGAGTATCTCCAATGGCTTGGTATACGTCTAATTGTAAATTATGCTCCTCAGAATAGGTTACTGTAGATACAGAAATATCGCTAAAAACCTCATCTAGATAACGCACATTACTTTGAGCGTATAAAGAAAAAGGAATTAGCAATAATACGCTGGCTAAAGTTGTTTTCATATCCTGATGATTTTTTTATTTATACAAATTGAACAAACGAATTAATAGCTAAAAATAGGCTGTAAAACAGCAGAGCAAAAACTAATTCCCTATAAATGTTGTTTCAAGCTCATATTAAGTATGCAAAAAATTAAGTTTTCCGATAAAAAGGTATTGAAGTTTTAGTATAAAAAAACCTCAAACTTTCGTTTGAGGTTTTTGATGAGGTCGGAACCGGATTCGAACCGGTGTACATGGTTTTGCAGACCATTGCCTAGCCACTCGGCCATCCGACCTTAATTATAAGGTTGACAAATGTAACAATTTAGACAGCGTTGGCAAAGAAACTAAAAAGAATTTCAAACTTATCTTCTCGCACTCATTTCTACACTCACTCGCTGAACATCGCCCTGTATTGGAGCTTTGTGCTTAACCACCACTACCTTAGTCTCTTTAACTGTTGGCAGCTCTAATAAAAGCTTGTCTAAAATACGCTGAACCACGTGTTCTATTAACTTTGAGCGTATGGCCATTTGCTCTTGTACAATTCGAGAAATCGCTACATAATCTACCGTATCGGCCAATTCATCTGTTTGAGCAGACAATGTTAAATCTGTAATTACTTCTACGTAAACACTAAAGTCTGTTCCAATAACGCCCTCCTCATCCATACAACCATGGTAAGCATAGCAACGGATGTCTTCTACACGAATAATTCCCAAAACTATTTTTTTATGATTGTTAAAGCACGCTCAATTCTTTTAAGAACCTCTTCTTTGCCCAGTAAGGCAGCAATTTCGTTCATCGAAGCTCCTGCACCTAAACCGGTAACAGACACTCGGAATCCAGGCATAACAGCTCCAAAGCCTAATTCCTTAGACTCTAAAAAAGCTTTAAAACAAGCGCCAATACTTTCGGGGTCGAAAGAAGGCAAGCTATTTAATAAACTACTTAGCTCTGAAATAATCTGTGGCGTTTGTTCTTTCCACTTTTTAGCGATGGTTTTTTCGTCGTATGAATTTGGCGCTTCAAAAAAGTAGCGGCCCTCCTTCAAAATATCTTCAACGAAAGTAGCACGCTCTTTCATTAAATCGCATACCCGAGCGGTATAAGATGGTTCGCTAATGAGTTGTTCTGCATCTAAAAATGGTTTTAATTGAACCGCTAATTCTTCCCCGGTATACATGCGCAAATACTGCTGATTAAACCAGTTTGTTTTATCAAAATCAAATTTTGCCCCTGCTTTTCCTACGCGCTCTAATGTAAACGTTTCTATCAGTTCTTGCATAGAGAAGAGTTCTTTCGTAGTACCCGGGTTCCACCCTAAAAAGGCCAACATGTTGTTAAAAGCACTCGGGTAATAACCTCTTTCTCTATAACCCGAAGACTCTTCTCCTGTTTCTGGATTCTTCCAATTGGTAGGAAATACTGGGAAACCCAACCGGTCGCCATCTCGTTTAGACAGTTTTCCATTTCCATCTGGACGAAGTATTAAAGGTAAATGGGCGAATTTTGGCATGAGCTCTGACCAGCCAAAGAAGCGGTAGAGCAATACATGTAAGGGTGCCGATGGCAACCATTCTTCCCCTCGTATAACATGAGAGATGTTCATTAAATAATCGTCTACTACATTTGCTAAG
>CAWVTK010000195.1:0-3114 GCA_963933205.1 uncultured Flavobacteriales bacterium | reverse complement strand
AAGCACCGTCGTTGATGGTAGAGGCATTTCCTGCGGTTATTGTTCCGTCTTTTTTGAATACAGTTCGTAATTTTAAAAACTTCTCCGTGTTTATTTTCGAGTATTCCTCGTCTTCCGTTACTACAATAGCATCGCCTCTTCTTTGCGGTACTTCTACAGGAACAATTTCTTCTGAGAACTTCCCAGCTTTCCAAGCTGCGGCAGAGCGTTCGTAAGACGTTAAAGCAAAACGATCTTGTTCTTCTCTAGAAAAGTCCATTTCATCAGCACATTTTTCGGCACATACGCCCATGTGAACTTTATTGTATACGTCTGTAAGTCCGTCTTTTACCAAACCATCTATTATGGCACCATCTCCCAAACGATAACCGTTTCGAGCTTTATCCATATAGTAAGGAACCGCAGACATGTTTTCCATACCACCTGCTACTACAATATCGTTGTCTCCGGCTTTTATGCTTTGAGCTGCCATCATAAGCGCTTTCATACCAGAGGCACATACTTTGTTTACGGTAGTACAAGGTACGTCTTGGGGCAATCCTGCTGCTAAGGCTGCTTGGCGAGCTGGTGCCTGCCCTAAGTTGGCTTGCAAAACATTCCCCATGATTACTTCTTGAACCAATGCAGGATCTAAATTTATTTTATTTAAGGCACCTTTTATGGCAGCTGCTCCTAATTTAGGGGCTGCTACAGATGACAATATTCCACCAAAACTTCCCATGGGAGTTCTTACGGCTGCTACGATAACTACTTCTTTCATTTAAATGTATTTTAAGTGCTGCAAGTTACAAAAATTGGACGGTGAATTTGTGCTCATTTTATCTTTGTAAAGAATGCTTTTTTGTTTAAGTTCGTAGGAAATGATTTGTAGATGAAAAAAGTATTGAATCTCTTAAGAGATCATCATAATTTAATATACCGGATTGGTTTATTTGTACTAGCTGTTGTGTTTAGTGTTTATTTAATGCCGCGCAAAAAGAGCTTTAAATATGAACTTATAGAAGGCAAGCCCTGGCCCCACGAAAATTTAATTACTGATTTGGAATTTTCAATACTCAAATCGGTAGATAAAATAGCGCTGGAGCAACAACAGGTAATTGACAATCAAAAATTTGTTTTTAAACTGGAAGAAAGTAAACTCCTGGAGGCTAGAAAAGTACTGGACAGTAAATTAGCGTATTTTTCTAAAATCACTAAGGAGGATAAGCCTGCGCTAAAATCTCAAAATGAACACGACAAATATGTTGATAAAGTACTCAAAAAGGCTCTAGCTACTTGGAAAACGATCTATAAAAAAGGCGTAATTCAAAACAATGGTAATATTGATGGCAAAGATTCCAATTACTTAATTCTTGTGGACAAAGGAAAGGGCAAAGAGTCCGCTTATTTGGGAGATTTCAACTCTTTGGCAGAGGCTACTAATAGCATAAAAAAAATAGCTGAGGGGAAAACAGATGCCTATAAAGATGTTGCAGATATACTTGTAGGAGCGCTTACTCAAAACTATATTTTTAATCCAACTGAAACACAAGAGCGCTTAGAATACGACCAACAAAAAATAGCAAAAGTTAACGGAAAGGTAAGTATTGGAGAACTCATTGTTTCTAAAGGTGAGTTGGTAACTCCTAAAATTTATTTAAAATTAGTATCGTACAAAAAGGAATTCGAAGGAGATCAAATTAGTTCGAGAGCCAACAAATATATACTTATTGGACAGGTAATGTTAATTAGCTTATGTTTTCTGATTATTTTCTTATTTATACGAGCCAAAAGAGTTGCTATTTTTAACGATTCGAATGCACTAAAATTTATACTATTAAACTTACTTTTATTCATCGCATTGGCTCGATTTTCTTTATTGTTTTCTAATAATAATTTAATCTATTTGGTTCCTTTTTGTACACTTCCATTAGTCATTCGTTCTTTTTACGATTTGCGTTTGGCGCTGTTTATTTACACCATAGCTATTGTTCTTATTGGCTGGCTGGCACCAAATCCTTTTCATTTTGTGTTTATTCAACTCATGGCAGGAATACTTTCTATATTAACCATCGATAATCTATACAAAAGATCTGATTTATTCATATCAGTGGGTAAAATTGCACTGGTCTATTTTCTCAGTTATTTAGGTATTTCTTTAATAACTACCGCCGATGTTTTTGGACAAGATTATTCGGTCTATTTATATTTAATGGTAAGTGCAGTATTAACCCTCTTTACATATCCACTGGTTTATGTATATGAAAAACTATTTTCACTGGTATCCGATATTTCATTGTTGGAATTATCAGACACAAACCACCCTTTATTAAAAGAGATGTCGGAAAAAGCTCCAGGCACTTTTCATCATTCTTTACAGGTATGTAATTTAGCTGAAAACGCCGCTATGGAAGTAAATGGAAATTTACTTTTAATGAGAGTTGGTGCTTTGTACCACGATATTGGTAAAATGGAAAATGCCTTGTTTTTTATTGAGAACCAAACTGCAGGAATTAATCCTCACGACGAACTGTCCTCAGATGAAAGTGCAAAAATGATTATTTCTCATGTAATAAGAGGCGTGGAAAAGGCCAAAAAATACAATTTGCCTGAGCAGGTTATCGATTTTATTAGAACACATCACGGCGAAAGTATGGTGCAGTACTTTTACCAACAATATGTGAAGAAATTTCCGGATATGATGAACGAAACTGAAAAGTTTAGATACCCTGGGCCCAAACCATTTTCAAAAGAAACAGCAATATTAATGATGGCAGATTCTGTAGAAGCAGCTACCAGAAGTTTGGCAGAAAAAAACATAGATAATATAAGCGATTTGGTGCACAAAATTATAGAAAGCCAAATGCGTAGCGGGCAGTTTGACGATGCAGACATTACACTAAAAGAGATCAGTAAAATTAAGAAAGCCTTCATAAAAAAGCTCTTAAGCATGCACCATTTGCGTATAGAATACCCCTCTATTTAACCCATACCATCTTGTAAGTAAGACATTTATTGAAACTGAAAAAAAAACTCTTAAAAAAGGCTTGTATACTAATAAATAGCAAACTATATTTGCACTCCTCAATTGAGGGAGTTCATTGAATAGGAGAGGTGCCTGAGTGGCCGAAAGGA
>CAWVTK010000194.1:0-3127 GCA_963933205.1 uncultured Flavobacteriales bacterium | reverse complement strand
ATTATATGAAACTTAAAATTGTTGAGCCTTTAAATACTTTATTTAAAGATGAAGTGAGAAGAGTAGGAAAATCTATGGGCTTATCTCATGAGCTTTTAGGACGCCATCCTTTTCCTGGGCCTGGTTTAGCAATCCGTATTTTAGGAGACATTACTCCTGAAAAAGTAGCCATTCTTCAGGAGGTAGATCATGTGTTTATTCAAGGATTAAAAGACCACGGATTGTACGACTCAGTTTGGCAAGCTGGTGCAATGCTACTGCCTGTTCAATCCGTAGGAGTTATGGGAGATGAAAGAACCTACGAGAAAGTAGTTGCATTAAGAGCTGTAGAATCTGTTGATGGTATGACAGCCGATTGGGTGCATTTGCCTTACGAGTTTCTGGCCAAGGTATCAAACGACATCATCAATAAAGTAAAAGGTGTAAACAGAGTTGTGTACGATATTAGCTCTAAACCTCCTGCTACTATTGAATGGGAATAGTTCAAAAAAAATGCACTCAAAAGAGTGCATTTTTTATTGATAACTACCGTGTTTAACACCCAAAAATCTAATTAAGTAAACATTAAAATCACAACAATTATTAGTCGGTTTGATCTAAGTAAATAGAGCCTATTCTATTTTGAATAATCGTATTTATTCTCTTATTTAGTTGAGGTTTTAACTTTAAATATTCCTTGTATTCTTCTAGCGTAAACAAACCAATTATTAAACTGCGTAGCTCTGTTTTAAGCTCCGTATTTGTTTTAAATAATTTTTGCAAATAATCACTTTTTTGATTTTCATTAAAAGCCACTATTTCAACTCTTTTACGTGCTAAAAAATGTGTAAAATTACATACAATTAAATCGTGCTGTAGTTTAATTATTGGACGAATAATGTCGTTTTGAAATTTCTCTTCGGTACTAGAATTCGATTTTAATTGAATACTAGGAATAGCCGGCCGCAGCTGTTTTTTTAAATCAGACATCTTCTTTGTTTATTTTACACCAAACTTTTTCACTGTTGATTTTGTACGAACCTAAATGCTTTTTACTCCATGTTTTAGGATGAATTAAGGAGAGAAAGTTCTCTTCCTTATTCTCCTTTGTGTACAGGTGGTAAACCTCTCCAATTATGGGTTCAAAATCGTATTTAGCATTGTAGAGTAAATCATTTGTATTGTACTCTTCTAACAGAACACTGTACTCGTCTTTAATACGATCTACCTTGCTCTGTAAAACATTTTTGTAGCTAGAAACACCACGACTTTTCCAAACAGATAGATTGTTTAGTTTAATACTAGGAGCACTTATATTACTGCCATAGGGAAGTATATTTGCATTGTAAGACTGCTTATCTTCGTCAAAAACAATGTGGTCTGGAAATTTCTTCTTTTTAAAATCTGGTAAATCCTTAGTTCTAGCGTATGGATAATTAACCAGTTTTTTTACACTAGAATATTGGTTCAGTCCTGTAACACAGACATTATTTGTCTTTTCAAAATCCAATTGACCGTCCTTTTCTATGCAAGCATCAGCTACATTTACATATTGAACTTCTCCAATAATTAGATGGCATTTACTCTCTTTTATCTCAATATCTTCGATTAGTTTTAAGCCAATTTTAACAGTACTTTCTGCAACATAAGGAGCCTTAAAGTCTGCGTTGTATTCTTCTTTTAATCCACACTGTTCGAATTCAGATTTGTCGGATTCGAAATTTGCAGATGTAAAATGTGCCTGCTTTAAAAAGGGTTCTTGTACATGATTAATGGTGTACATTTTGGTTGCTATAATATTCGTATAAGTATCTCTAGACACTGTTAGAGGTCTCATGATAAACCCTATTCTAGCAGGGTTAGAACTAATATGTACAATAGAATTGAAAATTGCTAAGTTAGATTGCCCATCACTAGACTTAGTACCGATTAGATGAACTCCTTTATAACCTGATAAAGAATTCATGAATTTTAATCGATACGTTCTGTCTAAAGATGTAATTTCTTTTTTATTGAGCTCCATAAAAGGATTTTACTTATTTGGGTTTGTAAAAGTAAAGGCACTTATTTACTTGCGCTGGGTTATTAAGTATTTAAGTACACAAGTTTTTTTTAAGGTGGACTGTTATACCAACTATTTTTACAAAAATAACGAAACCAAACTAAACTATAAGCCAATTATAGGGAATGAGCAATCTTTTATATTGCATGGAAAAGGCTGGGGTTTTATGATGTAATATTAAAAATTTAAAAATGTAATAAGATTTAATTGACTCCGATTTCGAGTTTCATAAAATTGGTTCATATATCCAATTTCAACTTTTATGTTCTTATTAATTTTATAACCTACACCACCATACAAGCGATTTCTATCAAATACAGACGCTTCTGTTTTAATGAAAATTTCGTTGTAAGCAGACAAATAAATCATTTGATCTTTTTTGGTAAAAACAGGTACGTTTAGACTTAAAAAATATCTAAACCGTTGTTTAAAATCCTGCTCTACAAACCTTTGTTCAAATCTATAACGGTGTTGTAGCTTAACAATTCCTATTAAAGATACTGCTGTAAACTGCTGAAAAATTCTATGTTCTTTTACAGAAATACTAGATTCTGAATTATCTAGGTAATTTTCGGAGTGGATGTATCCATAACCAATAAGAGCATTGTTTTTACCTTCGTTAAAAGTATAGCCCAATCCTGTGCGCAACAAAAGCTGCTCAAGATCTCCAATTGCATTGTAATTTCTATACTGTATTTCGTTGTGTAAATTCCATCTCGAGTTTAGCTTCTTATTGCCAATGTAAATTAGCCAATTCCCGACATTACTTTCTTGCGCTTGTAATGGAATTATTAGACAAAAAGAAAGTATGATAGTACAAATGCTCGTTTGAATTTTTGTTCTAGTCATCTTCATTAGGCTAATTCAAAAAATGTACTGCTCCGGTATTTATATCGTACATAGCACCTACAATTTTAATTTCTCCTTTTGCTTGCATTTCTGCTAAAACCGAGCTTTCCTTAACAATGTTGTCCATACTTAAAAGTACATTTTTAGTAGCCACATCATTTACAAAGTCTGCATTAGATGAATTTCTTAAATTTGAATCGGTAGGTTCTGTAACCAAGCTAACTGCGGGCTTTATTT
>CAWVTK010000193.1:0-3137 GCA_963933205.1 uncultured Flavobacteriales bacterium | reverse complement strand
CCGCAACAGGTATTAAACTAAGATCTACCAGACCAGCCTTTAATAAGTCTGCACACTTTGAAGGATATTCTAAACGAAGAGAAACCTGAGACAACAAATTTTGATCCGCTTGAATGCCGTAAATAAAAGGAATGGTATTTAAATACGATACCGCTGATATCTTGATTTTTTGATCCATTAAAACCAAATATAATAAATAGAATAAGACAAAAGAGCTATACTAACACTAAGCTTTAGTAATGTACCAGAAACAAGACCAACAAAAGAGCCTACAGCTACTTTAAAAGCCCTACTACTATCTCCATTAACCTCGCTTAAGGCTCCTACAAACGCACCAATAAAAGGACCTACTAACAAACCTACGGGTGGGAAAAACAAACCTAAAAACAAGCCCACAAAAGTTCCGATTGTTGATTTTTTACCACCACCAAACTTACTTACTCCCCAAGCTTGCAGCGTATAATCTAAAACAAATACAATTGCTACGATAAAAGCCCAAGTCCATAAAAAAGAAGCACTAAACTGAGTACTGGTAAAAAAGTGAATTAATAAAACCGCCAAATAAGAAATTGGAGGACCAGGAATACCAGGCACTATGCTACCAAATAAACCTATAATAAATAAGGCGAAAGCTAAAATGAAAACAAATAAGATCATCTAAAATTAAGCTAAAATGAAACTCGATAAAAGGTTTGCTAATTTAATCGTTCTTTTATAATATCAAACCTAAATAGGTACTGAAAAGTAAATAATTAGACAAAACTAAATTAAAATGAACAATAATAAAACAAGGGTTTTGTTACCTTTACGGCTTAATTTCCAATCAAAAATTATGAATTTAAATGCACTTACGGCCATTTCTCCTGTAGACGGTAGATACCGAAGAGCGGGTAAGGAATTAGCTGCATACTTTTCTGAATATGCCTTAATTCGGTACCGAGTAAGAGTAGAAATTGAATACTTTATTGCGCTTTGCGAAATTCCACTCCCTCAGTTAAAGAATATTGACAAAGCTATTTACACTCAATTAAGGCTTATATACCAAGACTTTACAGAACAGGACGCGCAGGCAATTAAAAACATAGAAAAGGTAACTAACCACGATGTAAAAGCGGTTGAATATTTTATAAAAGAACGATTTGATACACTAAATCTTAAAGAGTACAAAGAATTCATTCATTTCGGGCTCACATCTCAGGACATCAACAACACCTCTGTGCCGCTTTCTTTAAAAGAAGCTGTGCTAGAACAATACTTGCCTCAACTAGATGCAGTGGTAAAAAAACTTAAGGAATTGGCTTTGGAATGGGCACAAATACCTTTATTGGCCCGTACACACGGCCAACCAGCTTCTCCTACGAGAATGGGAAAGGAAATTGACGTTTTTATTGCACGAATACACCGCCAAGTGGCTCAGTTAAAAGAAATTCCTTTTTCCGCTAAATTTGGAGGAGCTACTGGTAATTTTAATGCACATTTAGTGGCATACCCCAATCATGATTGGCTGACTTTTGGAAATGAATTTGTAAACAACACTTTGGGTTTAGACCGCTCTCACCCTACTACTCAAATTGAGCACTACGATAACTTAGCAGCACTTTTTGATGCTATGAAACGTATAAACAACATCCTTTTAGATTTAGACCGCGATATGTGGACCTACATTTCTATGGATTATTTTAAACAAAAAATTAAGGAAGGTGAAGTTGGATCTTCGGCAATGCCGCATAAGGTAAATCCTATCGATTTTGAAAACTCCGAAGGGAACATAGGAATTGCAAATGCCTTATTTGAACATTTATCGGCCAAGCTTCCCGTTTCTCGTTTACAAAGAGATTTAACCGACTCTACTGTACTAAGAAACATTGGAGTACCCTTGGCACATACCAGTATTGCTTTTGGATCCTTACTTAGAGGTTTAAATAAATTAATTATAAGAGAGGACAATATTCAAAAAGACTTAGAGAAAAACTGGGCAGTAGTTTCCGAAGCTATACAAACGATACTTCGTAGAGAAGGTTACCCAAAACCCTACGAGGCTTTAAAGGGTTTAACGCGAACTAATGCAGCAATAACGCAAGCGAGCATTTCGGAATTTATTGACACCTTAAATATTAGCGACGCTTTAAAAGAAGAATTAAAAGCAATTTCACCACAAAACTACACAGGTATTTAACTTTAAATAGCGCATAAAAAAAGGCTGATCTTCGATCAGCCTTTTTTTTTTAACAGAACAGTAGCTTAAGAAAGGTACTCGTTTATATTTTGCTCTACTCTTTTCAAAACATCGGTAACATCTGCCTTTACAAACGCATCACCCGTAATTTGTTCGTAAAGCTCTATATAGCGTTCAGAAACCGAATCGATAAAAGAGGCATCCATCTCTGGAATACGCTGTCCATCTAAACCTTGAAAACCGTTACCGATTAACCATTGACGAACAAATTCCTTTGACAATTGTTTTTGAGATTCGTTGGTATCTTGACGTTTTTGGTAACCCGATTTATAAAAATATCGTGAGGAGTCTGGTGTATGAATTTCATCAATTAAAAGGATTGAACCCTCTTTATCTTTACCAAACTCGTATTTGGTATCTACCAAAATTAAGCCCATATCTGCAGCGATCTCAGTACCTCTTTGAAAAACCTCTCGTGTGTACTTTTCCAACAACAAATAATCTGCTTCAGAAACCAGACCTTGTGCCAAAATTTCTTCTCTAGAAATATCCTCATCATGGCCAACATCCGCTTTTGTAGTAGGTGTAAGAAGTGGAGTCGGAAACTTATCGTTCTCCTTCATTCCATCGGGCATGGCAACACCACAAATAGTTCTTTTACCTGCCTTATATTCTCTCCAAGCATGACCAGAAAGATATCCACGAATTACCATTTCTACCTTAAACGGTTCGCAGTATTTTCCAATGGTAACCATAGGGTCGGGCATCGCAATTTTCCAGTTGTCAACAATGTCTGTTGTTGCATCTAAAAACTTTGCTGCAATTTGATTTAAAACCTGTCCTTTAAAAGGAATTCCTTTTGGCAGCACCACATCGAAGGCAGAGATACGATCAGACACGATCATTACCAATAAATCGTTGTTAATTGTGTACACTTCGCGAACTTTACCGTGGTAAACTT
>CAWVTK010000192.1:0-3191 GCA_963933205.1 uncultured Flavobacteriales bacterium | reverse complement strand
TTGCCAAGAGTTTTACTGAATTGAGGCTTTAGGCTTTAGGCCATTTGATAAACCAAGGCTGCCCAATTGTTTTTTTCGCTCTGGCGCAAGAGGCGCAGGCCTAATGTACGGGCCTTTGTATCTATATGAGCAATGTCTGAGGTATAGAAACCACTAAAGGCTATTTTAGATCCGCTGGACATGGTTTTAGCGTAGGCTTGCATATCGGCAAGTAAAATATTTCGGTTTATGTTGGCCAAAATTACATCGTAGGAACAATTTTGTAACAGCGCGGCGCCTCCTTGTTTTACAATTATTTGAGAACATTTGTTTTTTCTAACATTCTCTAAGGTGTTTTCATAAGCCCACTCGTCAATGTCAATTCCCGTAATAGAGTTGGCTCCTTTCATGCATGCTAAAATGGCTAAAATTCCCGTTCCGCAGCCCATATCCAAAACCCGTTTTCCACTTACATCTATTGCTAAAAGCTGCGCAATCATTTGGTGGGTCGTTTCGTGATGTCCGGTTCCAAAGGACATTTTTGGTTCTATTACAATATCAAACTCAACAGTCTTCTGCTCGTGAAAAGGTGCGCGAACTATGCAGCGACCCTCTACATCTATGGGTTCAAAATTCTTTTCCCATTCTGCATTCCAATTTTGCTGTTCAATGGTTTTTATTTCTGATGTAATAGAAAAGTCAGAGTTTTTAAAAAGGTATAAGTCTTCGAGTTCCTCCTTATTAAATTCTGCTTCTTGAATGTAGGCTTGAAGCCCCTCTTTGGTGTTTACAAAACTCTCAAAGTTGAGCACAGCCAATTCTGCCATAATAATTTCTCTAACGCTGTCGGCATTTATATCGGAAGCCTGAGCCATTTTTATGCGAAAATCAACTTCTATATAATTCATAATTAGGCTTTACAAATGGATGTGAAATTTGCAGCGTTTAAAGAAGCTCCTCCAATTAGGCCTCCGTCTACATCGTTTTGAGAAAATAATTCTTTGGCATTGGTCGGATTGCAAGAGCCACCGTAAAGTATGCAAGTAGTATCTGCACTTGCTTTGCCGTATTTAGTGGCTACAACCTTGCGAATGTGTGCATGCATTTCTTGTGCCTGAGCACTCGATGCGGTTTGGCCAGTTCCAATAGCCCAAACAGGCTCGTATGCTAAAACGATGTTTTTTAATACCGAGGCGTCTAAATGAAATAGGCCTTCTGTAATTTGTTGCGTAATTAAGTCAAAATGACCCTTTGATTGACGCTCCTCTAAGGTTTCGCCACAGCAATAAATTACTTTTAAGTTTTGAGCAAGGGCAGCATCTACTTTTTTGGACAACAAAGCATTCGACTCATTTGCATAAGCACGACGCTCAGAATGTCCCAGAATTACATAAGTTACGCCCAAATCGGATAACATAGCAGCAGACACCTCGCCTGTGTAGGCACCCGATAGTTCATGATGACAATTTTGTGCTGCAATTTTTACCGAACCGCCTTTAGCTAAAGCTACTAAAGAACTCAGATGTGTGAAAGGTGCAGCCACAATTACCTCCTTAGAAGAAGCTTCTGTTTGGCTACTTATCGCTTTGTAAAGACCCAAACCTTCTTCCAGGCTTTTATTCATCTTCCAGTTTCCTGCTACAATTTGTTTTCTCATGCCCAATACCTCTTTAGATAGGCAAATATAAGTTTTGATTTTTGTATCTAATACTAGTGCTGCACTATTTTAATGATTTGATAAAAAAAGCCTCTTCAAATGAATGAAGAGACTTTAAAATTAACAATTCGAGAGAATATTTTATTCTAGGATAAGCTATTTTTTTACAAATTTACCCTGCTTTAAGAGCTTGCTGCTGCTGTATATTTTATACAAATAGGTACCTGCAGCTATAGGAGCAGTATTTACGCTGCTGCTTATGCCCTGCAGTTCTTGCCGCAGCACTTCCCTGCCCATTAGGCTATACACCTGTAGGTATACCGGCTCGCTTTGTGGGCTCAGCAGGTCTATGTGCCATTGGTTTTCCACCGGGTTGGGGTACACGTTTATGGCTTTGTGGCTCTGCTCCTCTAGCCCAATGCAATTCTCTACCGTAATGGTTACCTGATCGGTGCTTTCGATAAAGGCAAAGTCTTTTTGCACCAAGGTATAGGTGGTGGTTTCTGTAGGGCTTACCCAAGGCATGCCCTGGTTGGTGCCGCCGTACAGGTTTACTTCCATGTCTTGGTTGGGACTCCACCAATACATATAATCCTCTAAGGCAGTGCTGCCCAGCTGCACACTTGCCCCAAGGCAAAGGCTGCTGTCTGCCCCCGCAAAAGCCGGCAAATGAGGCTCCTCCAGTAAATGAACCGATACATCGTCTACCATAAATGTAGAAAAAGATGAGGGATACCCACAGGGATTGATGGCCCAGGCAATGTCCTGAAAGAGGTTAAAGCGGCCAAAGGTCATGAACTCGTAAGCCTCATCGGCGTAGAGCGTATCGCTTACCAAAAGCCAGTTTTCGGTATCGTTTACAATGGTGTCCAAGGCCACATCTGGCACTTGTAAGTACTCCACAAAAGAATAAAACTCATTGCCCCATTCGGTGGTGTCTAGCTCAAACAATCTTATCGCATTGTCTATTTTAACACTGTCTCCATGGTCTTCAAAATATGTTATACTGTAAATCGTATCGGTGTGAAAATACACCCCCAACTCATCCGAACCGTAGGTACATCCTCCAAAACCATAATAGTTTGCCAGCTTTACGTAAAAGCTTACCCGGTAGCTTTGCCCTACTTGCAGGGCCTCTTCCAGGCGAACCTCAAAGGACTCTCCGGTTTGAACCGCCTCATTGTAATTGCAAGAATAAAAACCCGCCATGGCATAACCCGAATGGGGGTTTTGAAAATCGTAGGTATCGCCATTGTACAGGCTTAAGGGCATGTTGGTATGAATGTAATCGGGCGTGGTTCCGGAGCCTGCCCCAACATAAGAAGGCCTATCGAACCAGGGGCTGGCGTATTCCAAATCGGCATTGGTCATGCTGCTAGGCAACTGGCTGTACACCTCAAAACTGGGGTTGGGTACCAGGTTTTGCGCTTGGCTGCTCAGCAGCCCCAGCAAACTTAGTAATAGTATACATCGCTTTTTCATGGCTTTAGTGTTTGGCGGTTTTTACAAATTTACCCTGCTTTAAGAGCTTGCTGCTGCTGTATATTTTATACAA
>CAWVTK010000191.1:0-3242 GCA_963933205.1 uncultured Flavobacteriales bacterium | reverse complement strand
TAGAGCACCTCCCTTCTAAGGAGGCGGTCGAAGGTTCGAATCCTTCCGGGCTCACAAAATCAAGACATCTTTTAACTAAGGTGTCTTGATTTTTTTTTGCAGATTAGAAACTAAATTTAAGGTGGTCTTATACCTTGGTGGAGGAGAGATGTGGGAACCTATGGCGGTAACAATCATGGTAGGCTTACTATTTGGTACAGTAATTACCTTACTGTTTATTCCTGCCTTTTACAGTGTTCTGTATAAAGTAGATTACCATGGGTATAAGTTTAATAATGAACTATTAAAATAGATATGCTTAGGTGGTACCCTTATCGTTTTGAATTTTTCTTTTTTAGTTTGCTGGTCATTTTATTCGGATCTCTTCTAGTGCCAACAGTTTTGTTTGAACAAGTTATTTCTCCTGATCTATTCAATATAAATATTTTGGCGGGCATATTACTGCTCTTTAATAAGAAGTTTTTAATGTGGTTTGTTATTATTCTACTTGTTATTTCTGCTATCGCTTTCGGTTTAGATCTTACTCAGCTCGAGGACAATTATACATTTGGAATCTTAAAAATGGCATCCTATTTTCTGTTTTACATCATAGTTACAACCGAGTTAATTAGCCAGGTTTGGAAATCGAAAATTGTTAACAGGCCTATTATTTTTGGTTTAATAAGTGGCTATATTTCTCTAGGTTTAATTGGCTTCTTTATATTTTTGTCTATAGAGTTATTATACCCAAACTCGTTTTCTGGTTTTGTACCAGAAATTTCTAATAATAAAATTTTAATGAACCATAGCTTTATTTCTTTATTTACCATTGGACATGGTGATATTATACCAGTTACAATTGTAGCCCAAAAGTCCTCGATTTTAATTTGATTTTTTGGACAAATTTATTTGTAATTACATCTATTGTAGTTGGAAAATATATTAAGCAAAATGGCAATTAGCTTAGACAACCAATTTATTTTACAACATATCTTTTGTCTTATAATATATATTATGTTAAATAACATGTATTAAAAAAAGGATGTGTTAGCTTACACACCCTTTTAGAAAAATTACTGTTGTAATTCCTTAATTCTTGCATTTGTTCTTTTCCAACATTCTATATCGTCAGTTTGGTAACATACTTCCTTAAGAACACCTAATACCTCCACAGCACTATCGTCAATTCTAACAGCTTCCTCTAGGTAAGGTTTAGCAGAAGCATAAAGGTTGTTACGTTTCTTTTTTATAGAAGCATACTTTTTTTGATCTACTTCGCTAAGACCTAAAGAATTCATTTTCTCTACTAAAGCTACTGTTTGATCTAAAAACAATCCAGCTAAGTTATTGTAGGCATCAAAATAATCAGCATCAATTGCAATAGCTGCTTGGTATGCGAGTTTAGCATCTTCATACTTCTTTAAATTACCTAAGGCCATTCCTTTAGCAAACTGTAAGATCTTGTTGTCAGGAGCAGCATTAATTGCTACATCCAAACTCTTAAGAAGTGCATCATTATCGTTTTGAGCTAAGTAGTAATTAACTTCTTCAAAGATTAAACTTGTGTTTTCAGGAGCTAATTTTCTACCGTTTTTAAGCGCATCAAACTGAGCATCAGGATCGTCCATTTTACCGTATTCTTTTACTAAGGACATGTGGTATTCACCATTGGTAGGATCGAGTTCCAACAAACGTAAAAGAAGCTCAACAGATTTATCGGAGTCTTTTGCCTGAATGGCCATTAAAGAGGCATTGTAAATATTTGAGGTATCAATTTTTGCAATTGCAAAAGATGCATTTACGGATACAATTTTCTCAAACAATGTTAGGGCTTCGTTAAATTTCTTTGCATCGTATTTGTCGTACGCTGCATTTCCATAAGAGTATGCACAGCGCAACAACTCGGTTTTAGACTTTTTGAAATAAGTAGAGCTATCATTTTTTGTGTCCTCCAAATAAGCACTGGTTGCAGTATCTAACAAACCGGTTTCTTTTGAGGTTTCGTACAAAGAATAGTATACCAATCCTTTATGATACAGGAACTTACTGAAATCTTTTGCTTTTAAAGTTCCGCCATCCTTTAGTTTAACATCAGCTTGATCTACATAGGTCTTTGCTGCATTAAAGTCCTGCTTTCTGTACGATAATATCGCACTTGTAAGATCTGATTTTTGTGCATAAGCATCTCCTGCAAAAAAAGCTATCGCAAGAATTAAAATTCCCTTTTTCATCTTTAGGCTTCTAAATTATTTTCTTCTGTATTTGTACTATCTAAGTCTTCTATTGAAGTGTTTTCTTCACCTTCGGTGAGCTCTTCCTCCTCGTCTTCGTCTTTATTAACTTTAGCAACTGCCGCAATGTAGTCGTTGCTTTTTAGTGTAATTAAACGAACACCTTGCGTTGCTCTTCCCATTACACGCATGTGCTCTACTCCTAACCTAATGGCAACACCAGATTTTTTAATAATCATTAAATCGCTTTCATCTGTTACGTTTTTAATGGCAATTAAATTCCCGGTTTTTTCTGTAACGCTAATGGTTTTCACCCCTTTACCACCACGGTTAGTTATCCTGTAATCGTCTAGTTTTGATCGTTTACCATATCCGTTTTCGGATACAACCAACACATTAGATTCTTCGTCATTAACGCAGATCATTCCGATTACTTCATCCGTATCTTCGATACGAATTCCTCTAACACCCGACGCATTTCTACCCATTGGTCGAGTAGCATCTTCGTGGAAACGAATTGCTTTACCCGATTTAGCAGCTAACATAATAAAGGAATCTCCCGTAGTTAATTTTGCTTCTAATAACTGATCGTCTTCCCGAATACCAATTGCATTAATTCCGTTAACACGTGGACGAGAGTACGCTTCAAGTGTTGTTTTTTTGATGATTCCGCGTTTGGTACACATTATTATATGATGCTTGTTGATGTATTCTTCATCTTTCAGATTGTCTACATTCAAAAAGGCCATTACCTTATCATCTGGTTCTAGGTTTATTAAGTTCTGAATGGCTCTACCTTTTGCGATTTTAGAACCTTCAGGGATTTCGTATACTTTTAGCCAGAAACACTTTCCTTTTTCTGTAAAAAACAGCATGTAATTATGGTTTGTGGCCATAAAAATTTGCTCAACAAAATCTTTATCTCTGGTGGTAGCACCTTTAGATCCTACTCCTCCTCTACTCTGCGTTTTGTATTCGGTTAAAAGTGTTCGTTTAATATATCCTAAATGCGAAATTGTAATGACAACCTCA
>CAWVTK010000190.1:0-3256 GCA_963933205.1 uncultured Flavobacteriales bacterium | reverse complement strand
ACAAACAGTAAATATACTATTTGTCCTTTTTGGTGCGGATAGAGGGAGTCGAACCCACACACCTCACGGCACTAGATCCTAAATCTAGCGTGTCTACCAATTCCACCATATCCGCAGTAAAATCAAAAGCCTTTCGACTGAAGCTGTTGCAAATCTAAAACTATTTTCATTTTTAACAACCAAAAATATCATATTTATTAATAATTTATGATTGCTAGAGTAAAACGAATACTTACATTTGTTTTACACATAAACAAACTATGCTCTCACTAGATCCAAAAGAATTAAGTACTAAAGACTTACACGGCTACCTCCTCTCATCTGTCGGACCAAGACCAATAGCTTTAGCAAGTACAGTAGACGAAAATGGACGACCAAACTTAAGTCCCTTTTCGTTTTTCAACGTCTTTAGTGCAAACCCTCCAATAGCTATTTTTTCGCCGGCACGTCGCGTAAGAAACAATACTACAAAACACACTCTTGAGAATGCACAGCTTACCAAAGAAGTTGTCATAAATGTTGTTTCTCATGCTATTGTAGAGCAAACCTCACTTTCTAGTACAGAATACGAAGCTGGTGTAAACGAATTTGTAAAAGCTGGTTTTACTCCCATTGCTTCAGATTTGGTTAAACCTTTTCGTGTTAAAGAGTCTCCTGTCCAAATGGAATGTATTGTAAAAGAGATTGTTTCTTTAGGTGATGAGGGTGGCGCAGGAAATTTAGTCATCTGCGAGATTGTAAAAATGCATGTCTCAGAAAGCATCTTAAACGACCAACAACAAATAGATCCACATAAAATAGATTTGGTTGGTCGTATGGGCGCAAATTGGTACTGCAGAGCTTCTGGAGAATCTGTTTTTGAAGTACTGAAACCAAACTCAAAAATAGGTGTTGGCTACGACCAATTACCAGCTCGAATTCGCAACAGTTTTATTCTATCGGGAAACGATTTAGCTAAATTGGCGAATTTTGGAAAAATTCCGTCTGCAGAATTAGTTGAAATATTCAAAGAAAATACGGATATTGCAAACCTCTTAGAGGCGGGAAACGACGATGAAGAAACAAGAGAGGAATTGCATAAGCATGCTAAGACTCTACTTGAAAATAACAAAGTTGAAGCTGCTTGGAAGACCTTATTAATTGACAAACTAAATAGACTATAACAATGAGCAATTTATCTGTAGAAGGAAAAGTAAAACGAATTCACGACGAACAAGTAATTAGCGATCGCTTTAAGAAGAGAGAATTTGTAATTGAAACTGAGGAGCAGTACCCACAGTTTTTGATGTTTCAATTGGTACAGGATAAAACCAACTTAATTGACCAAGTTAAAACAGGAGACAAAGTAGAAGTATTCTTCAATTTAAGAGGTAGAGAGTGGCAAAAAGACCCTTCCTCTGAAATTAAAGTATTTAATACCTTGGATGCTTGGAGAATACAAAAAGTAGAGGCTATGCAAGCAGAGGCTATGCCAAGTGCAGAACCTGTTGCACCTGCTTCTCCTGAAGACGATCTTCCGTTCTAGAAAATTAAATTCATTCAAAAAAACCTTTTCGACAAATCGAAAAGGTTTTTTTTGCTTTTAATGTTACACCCCAAAAATAGTGTTGCACCAAAACGACCAATGGAATAAAAACACAGGGTTTAAATTTCTTTTTTTAAATTCGTATTCAAATTTAAGAGCGCATGAAGATAGCTGAGAACATTGAACGCCTATTTAAGAAATACCTTCCAAGTCCTTTTACGATTGCCGTACTTCTCACCTTCATCAGTTTTTTAATTGCGCTCATCTTTAGTCAAAGCTCCTCCACTAGCCTGGTAGACAAAGCGCTGAGTTTACTTACATATTGGGAGGCGGGCATATGGAACTCCTCATTAATCGTATTTGCATTTCAGATGATGTTAATGCTCGTGCTGGGGCACTCGCTTGCGCTAAGCAAGCCCATAGAAAATCTGCTAAGCCAGACAACAAAGTATTGCTACACCACTTCAAAAGCCTCCTTTTGGGTTTGTTTACTCACCTTAATAGTGAGTTTATTTAACTGGGGTTTAGGCCTAATATTCGGTGCTATTTTTGCGCGTAAAGTTGCAGAAAATGCCGAGAAAAACAAGTGGAAAATAAACTACCCAATTATAGGAGCCAGCGCCTATTCTGGCCTAATGGTATGGCATGGAGGAATAAGTGGATCTGCACCAATAAAAGTAGCAGAGCCCGGACATTTAAAAACAGTAATGAGCGGAATTTATTCCAAACAAAAACTCGCGTTATTACCCGAACAACTCAGCTTTTCAGAAACTGTTTTTTCTTCGATGAATTTATGCATTTCGCTTTGTTTACTAATCGTACTACCTCTTTTTATGTACTATTTAGGAACTAAAACAGAGTCAAAAAAATACACTCTTCCTAAAAAAGAAGCGGCTTTAAATTTTACCAAAACCGAAGGGGCAGAAAGACTAGACGAATCTAGAATAATAGCTTTTGTATTTGGAGGCGTTATTTTGGTGTTTGCATTTTACAAAGCATTTATTTTACCAGAAAACTTGACGCTAAACTTTATTAGTCCAAATTTTATAAACTTCGCTCTTTTAGGTTTGGGTATTTTAATGCACGGAAACTTTAATGGTTTTTTAAAAGCGCTAAACAAAGCTATTGGTGGTGCTTCTGGCATACTCATTCAATTCCCTTTGTACTTCGGAATTATGGGTTTAATGAAACACTCAGGAATGATTTCCCAGCTGTCTGACTTTTTTGTGAGTATTTCGAATGAAACGAGCTTTCCGTTGTTTACCTTTTTAAGTGCTGGTTTGGTAAACATTTTTGTTCCGAGTGGTGGAGGCCAATGGGCTATACAAGGCCCAATTATTATAGAGGCATCGCAACAACTAGGGATTAGTTTACCTAAAAACATAATGGCACTAGCCTACGGAGACCAATTAACAAATATGCTTCAGCCCTTTTGGGCATTGCCTCTTTTGGGTATTACGGGTTTAAAAGCAAAAGAAATTCTTCCTTACACATTGCTACTAATGTGTTTGGGTGCTGTAATTTTCATAAGTGGATTGTTACTTTTTTAAGGAAAATCTAATCGATCCATTGAGAGTCGAGCCAATTTAATCGATTTAACACCCATTCTTTCATTCTAGACACCTCTTCTTCGTGAGAACTAGACTTGTATTTGTTCGGCCAAATATTTTTATTGAATGTGTTCCATTTATCGAAATTTAAATCCGCATCATTCTGCAATAAATCTGACAC
>CAWVTK010000189.1:0-3265 GCA_963933205.1 uncultured Flavobacteriales bacterium | reverse complement strand
GGAGATGTGCTAAAATCCTTCTTTCCAGAATAATCTTATCGCAAAGTTTACGATGAACAAAATTTAAATCATGTTCAACTTAGTTTAAAATGTACTTAAGTACTCTAAACATTTTAATTTTGCTGCGATAAAACATAATTATGAAACACCTTTTTACCATTTTAGCACTCTTTATTTACAATGCCTCTTATGCGCAAGTGTTAAAGAAAAGTATTGAAGCCAATAGAACGAGTACAGCTCCAAAAATTGATGGAATATTGGAATCGGAGGTTTGGAACAAGGCCTCAAAAGCAATAAACTGGACGCAAGTAGAGCCTAAAAATGGCAATCCGGAACGAGATAATCAAAAATCTGAAGTTTATTTTTCTTACGATGACAGAGCTTTGTACATTGGAGCACGTTTATACGACTATGCACCAGACAGCATTTTAAAAGAGTTTAGTTTAAGAGATCAAACCAATAAAAACTGCGATTTGTTTGGCGTAAAAATTTCTCCGTACAACGACGGGCAAAATAATTTTGTTTTTTTCGTTTCGGCTGCAGGTGTTCAGTCTGATGCACTTTCGTCTGTACAAAACACAGAGCTTAATTGGGATGCTGTTTGGAAAAGCGAAATTAACATAGATGCCAAAGGCTGGACAGTAGAAATTGAAATCCCCTACTCTGCTTTAAGAATTCCAAAAACCGAGGTGCAAGAATGGGGTATAAATATGTTTCGGGAAATTAGACGAACAAGAGAGGTTTATTCTTGGAGCCCTATAGACTTATCGAATTCTAATGAAAGTGCACAAGCTGGAGTTTTAACTGGTATAGAGAACATTCAAGCACCTTTACGACTTTCGTTTATGCCCTACCTTTCGAGCTATGTAGATTTTTACGAATCTGAAAGTTCTAGTAGTTTAAATGGTGGATTGGATGTTAAATATGGCATTAACGAAAGCTTTACCTTGGACATGACTTTGGTGCCAGATTTTGGTCAAACCGTTTTTGATGATCAAATACTAAACGTAAGTCCCTTTGAAATACAGTTTAACGAAAATAGAAGTTTTTTTACCGAGGGTACTGAGTTGTTCACAAAAGCAAATTTATTTTATTCTAGACGTATTGGCGACAGACCTAGTCTAAGCCCAACTTTAGCTGATGGAGAAGTGGTGAGTCAGAATCCAACAAATGTTCAGTTACTCAATGCCTCGAAGATTTCTGGAAGAACCTCCAAAGGTTTAGGTATAGGTTTTTTTAATGCTATTACAGAAAACACCTATGCTACCGTACAAGATTCTATTAGTGGCCAAAAGAGAAAAGAACTCATCGAACCCTTGTCAAACTACAATGTAGTGGTACTCGACCAAGTACTTAAAAACAACTCTTATATTACCTTTACAAACACCAATGTTAGCAGAAAAGGGAATGCTAGGGATGCAAATGTAGAGAAGCTTCAAATTCAGATTGGATCAAAAGACAACAGTTATACATTTTATGGAGATTTGGCATTTAGTCATGTTAAAGAAGATTTAACCACTAGCAATGGCTTTGCTTCCTATTTAATTTTTCAAAAATCAAGTGGGAATTTCCGATTTAGTGCTGCTCAAAATATTGAAAGTGATAAATACGATATAAACGATATCGGTTTTTTATACAACAACAACGAAATGCAACACCGCGGAAATTTAGCCTACTATATTTTTACTCCAAAAGGCAAATTACGAAGAGCCGATTTTGAAATTAGCATGAGTAGATCTTTACTGTACGAACCAAGTTTATACAACGGTACAGATTTGTCTGCTGATATAGGAATTCATTTAACCAATTTCTTTTCTACAGGTATATCCTTTGATCAGTCGATAGGAAAAAACTACAATTATTTTGAAGCCAGGACCAATGATTTACAAAATGTGTTCGAATCGGGTCCATCTACAAATGTGTATTGGTGGAACTCTACAGATTACCGCAATAAATTTGCTGGAGATTTAGGTTTCGGATACAATACTTTACCGGAATTTGGGAGTAAATCTTATCAAATACGCTGGTCTCCTCGATTTAGGGTAAACGATCATGTATTTATGACGTATGTAATTTCGCACAAAACAGAAAATAATGATGTAGGAAGAGCTCTCGATGCAAATGGCCCTATTGAAGATCCGGAAAACATCCTCTTTAGTAAACGCGATAGAAGCACAACAACAAATGTATACAGACTGTCCTATGTATTAAACGCGAAACTATCTTTCGACTTTAAACTAAGACACTATTGGTCTACCTTAAAACACAAAACCTTTTACGCTTTAAACGATGGAGTACTTACAGGAAGTAATTTCCCTTTAAAGGATCAGAATAATAAGGCGCTTTACGACATTAATTACAACTCTTGGAATATAGACTTAAATTGTGTTTGGAGATTTGCTCCGGGCAGCGAATTGAATTTACAGTGGAAAAATTCGCTGTATAGCTTAACAGACAATGCTGGTTTAAATGCCCAACAAAATTTAAGTGAACTGTTTAAGGAATCTCAAGGAAACAGCCTATCTTTAAAACTGATCTACTTTTTGGATTACCAAAACATAAAAAGGTTAAAAAAATGATATCGGTAAAAAATATAGTTAAAAACTACGAGGGATTAGCGGTATTAAAAGGCGTTTCTTTAGATATAAAAAAAGGAGAAATCGTAAGTATTGTTGGTTCTTCTGGAGCAGGTAAAAGCACCTTACTACAAATAATTGGCACCCTAACTCAGGCCGATTCTGGAAGCATTGAAATAAACAATAAAGTAATACACCACCTAAATCAAACACAGATTGCTTCGTTTAGAAATCAAGAAATTGGTTTTATTTTTCAGGCGCACCATCTTTTACCAGAATTTACAGCCCTAGAGAATGTATGTTTACCAAGTTGGATAAAAGGTACCTCAAAAAAGGAAGCTCAAAAAAAAGCGACTGAATTACTTTGCACTTTGGGCTTAGCAGAACGTCTGCATCATAAACCAATGGAACTTTCTGGAGGAGAGCAGCAACGTGTTGCCGTTGCAAGAGCGTTAATAAACAACCCTTCAGTTGTGTTTGCCGACGAACCTTCTGGAAATTTAGATACAATGGCAGCAAAACTACTCCACGAGTTGTTTTTTAAGTTACGCGAAGAGCTGAATCAAACTTTTGTTATTGTTACCCATAATAGAGAATTAGCAAAAATGAGCGATCGGATGTTAGAAATGAAAGATGGTGTAATCATTTAATTATTAAACGCTTTTTCTAGTTTTTCAAATTTTACTTCC
>CAWVTK010000188.1:0-3373 GCA_963933205.1 uncultured Flavobacteriales bacterium | reverse complement strand
CCCAAAAAAAAGGGAAAACAGAAGGAGAAGTTTTTTCATGGATGGTAAAAAAAAAAGCCCCCTAGTGGGGGCTTTTAAATTAGTTTAAAAGCAATTTATTAAGCAGCACTTCATTGTTTTGAAGTATCACCTCCACAAAGAACAAGCCTTTTAAATTTTGGCTTAAAGAAAGGGTTTCTGTAGTAGTTGAATTGCTTAAGTTTTGATTGAAAACTTTTGCGCCTAGTACATTGTATATTGAGATTGAAGCAATGTTGTTGGTTGCTTTAATAGACAGTTGACCAGAAGTATTCGGATTCGGGTAAATGCTTATGCTGTTTTCATTCTCTTCTAAAGATAAAACACAATCACAACTATGCGTACCTAGTCCTGCAAAACTATTTGCCGGTAGAGAGTCCCACTCTAAAGTTGGGTCAAAACTGTATTCAGCTGAAGCGTCGTAAACAAAACCAGAAGTAACACTAGCTTTTCTAGCTAAGGTGTGGTCTTTGGTCCATAATGCACCAGTTGCATCTGCCCATCCATCGCCTGGATCTTCTCCAATTTTACCAATAATATCGTAAAAGACATTCCCACTTAGGTCTTCCAAGGTAACTGCATCGTTTCCGTTAAAGTACATGGTACCGTCTTCGTAATTCGGACAAATAAATAAATCAACTTTACCCATTAAGTCTTCGTCGGCAGTGTAAATACTGTCTTGTAATTCGGTAATAGTATCCGTAAAGTAATACCAACCATCCCAAAGAGGCGCTTCAAATCCTTCTCCTTCAGGGTTTCTTTTATCTATACCAACAACAAATGCTTTGTTCGGCTCTATAGTTCCCGATAAAACGGTTCTTAAAGGAATAGTAGCTCCATTGCTCCATCTAGAAAGCGCGTAGTTTGATAAATCTATGGCTTCACTTGTTGGGTTAAACAATTCAATTGCTTTGTTGTTGAACGATCCTTCTACGTACTCAGAAATAAAGAGTTCAGAACAGTTTTGGGCTTGTAGGGTAAAAGCACTAAATAGGCTGATACTCAGTAGGTAAATTTTTTTCATGTTTGTTTGTTTTTTCGCGTAACAAATTTACTAAAACTAAGCACATTACAAAAGAAAGTACCTCCAAATGAAAATGATTTTGTAATAATAAAAATATAAAAAGAAAATTTCCGTTACATTTGCTTTTCAACTAGAGAAAAATGTCTGATTCTTTAATAATAATCCCAACCTTTAACGAGAAAGAGAACGTAGTAAAAATGCTGCGTACTGTCTTTTCTTTAGAGAAAACCTATCATGTACTTGTTGTAGATGATGGTTCTCCCGATGGAACTGCAGCCATTGTTAAGGATTTGCAAAAAGAGTATGCTGCGCAACTTTTTATTGAGGAACGCAGTGGGAAGCTAGGTTTGGGCACCGCTTATATCCACGGATTTAAGTGGGGTTTAGAGAGAGATTACAGCTACTTTGTAGAAATGGACTGCGATTTTTCTCACAATCCAAACGACTTAATTCGCTTGTACAATGCCTGTGCAATCGAGTCGAATGATCTTGCAATTGGTTCGCGTTATGTAGGTGGATTGGTAAATGTGATTAACTGGCCCATTGGCCGTGTAATGATGTCTTATTTTGCGTCTCGTTATGTAAAAGGCATTACGGGCTTGCCTGTAGACGATGCAACTGCTGGATTTAAATGTTACCGAAGAAATGTAATTGTAAACCTCCTGCGATCTAAAGTTACTTTTGTGGGTTATGCTTTTCAAATTGAAATGAAATTTAAAGCCTGGAAGTTTGGTTACAAAATTAAAGAAGTTCCCGTTATTTTTACCGACAGAACCGAAGGAGAATCTAAAATGAGCTCCTCTATTTTTTACGAGGCTTTCTTTGGCGTTATTCAAATGAAGTTGAAAAGCTTTTTCGTAAAATACCAACAAGAATAGTTTAGCACAGCCGATGAAAAAGCTACTTAAAAATGCTCAAATTGTTAATGAAGGCTCTATTTATAAAGCTGATTTACTAATTGAGGGAGAACGTATTGCAAAAATAGCACCTTCTATTATTGACGATACAGCAGAAATGTTTGATTTAAAAGGCAAGTTTTTACTGCCTGGTCTTGTAGACGATCAGGTGCATTTTAGAGAGCCAGGTTTAACACACAAAGGAAGAATTTACACCGAGGCCAGAGCTGCTGTTGCTGGAGGCATTACTTCTTTTATGGAGATGCCAAACACCAATCCTCAAGCCTTAACTCAGGAGCTTTTAGAAGATAAATATAAAATTGGGGCTAAAGATTCTTTGGCCAATTACTCCTTTTTTATGGGAGCTTCAAACGAGAATTTAGCAGAGGTTTTAAAAACCGATCCAAAACAGGTAGCTGGTGTAAAAATATTTATGGGCTCGTCTACAGGAAATATGCTGGTAGACGATAAAGAAGTTTTAAACTCCATTTTTTCTAAATGCAAAATGCTCATTGCCGTGCATTGCGAAGATGAGGAATCCATAAGAGCAAACTCTGCAAAAATGAAAGCTGAATACGGCGAAAATCTGCCCATTCGTTTTCATCCAGTTATAAGAAATGCTGAGGCTTGTTATACGTCTTCCTCTATGGCTGTTAAGCTTGCAAAAAAACACGATACGCGCTTACATATACTACACATTTCTAGCGCAAAAGAAACCGAATTGTTCCGGAACGACATTCCGCTAAAAGAAAAGAAAATTACAGCCGAAGCTTGCATTCATCACCTTTGGTTTGACGATTCTAGCTACGAAGAAAAAGGAACTTTGATCAAATGGAACCCTGCTGTTAAATCACTCGCAGACAAAGAAGCTATTTGGGCGGCTTTATTAGACGATAGAATTGACATTATTGCCACCGATCATGCACCGCATACCCTAGAAGAAAAGCAAAACACATATTTTAAAGCACCTTCCGGTGGGCCTTTAGTTCAGCATGCTTTAGTGGCCATGTTGGAGTTTTACCACCAAGGAAAAGTTAGTATGGAATGGATTGTGAACAAAATGTGCCACGCTCCGGCAGATTGCTTTCAGCTTAAAGAAAGAGGTTTTATTAAGGAAGGATTTTACGCCGATTTAGTTGTGGTAGACATCCAAAAGGCTTGGACGGTTGCTAAAGAGAATATTTTATACCAATGCGCTTGGTCTCCCTTCGAAGGGCAAGAGTTTAAATCGAGCGTAAGCCAAACTTTTGTAAATGGAAATTTGGTGTACAATGAAGGTGTTTTTGATGAGTCAACCAGAGGAATGCGCTTAGAATTTGATCGCTAATGAAAAAAACCACTTTATTTATTCTTTTAGGAATCCTGTTTTCTTGTGCTGAGCAAGTAGCTAAACTAGCCCCAACTTCTTTGTCGGAAAAGCAAATGATTGATGCCT
>CAWVTK010000187.1:0-3453 GCA_963933205.1 uncultured Flavobacteriales bacterium | reverse complement strand
TCTATGATTTGTGCAGGAGATTTAATTGATGGAGGAGAAGATGCCTGCCAAGGTGATTCTGGAGGTCCTTTAGCTGTAAGAAGTCCTATTGATAATAGATGGCTTTTAATTGGAGTTACTAGTTGGGGTTATGGTTGTGCTGATGTTAATTATCCTGGTGTTTGGTCCAGAGTTTCTTCTGTAATAGATTGGATTGATGGGATTGCAGATTTAAGCGATCCTATTGTAGTTCCAGACTTGTTTGATTTTAGTATAACAGACCAAAGTCATTCCATTGTTTTACCCAGCGATATGTTAATTAGCCTGATGGCAAATTCAATTTCAATCTCTGATATCATTGGTGTTTTTTACACCGACGATAATCAAGAGGAACATTGTGCAGGCTATGCTATATGGAGTGGAGAAAACGATACCATTAGCGTTCAAGCAGACAATCTAAATACTCTTGAACTGGATGGATATTCAGAAAACATGGAATTTAGTTTTAAACTTTGGGATGCATCAGAAAATGAGTTGATAGACTGCTTTGCTTTATACAATTCCAACTTAGCCAATCAAGCGTTTTTTACGGTCAATGGATTGTCAGAATTATCAAAGTTACAAGCTATACCTCTTGTCAATAGTCAGGAAATATCATTGGTAAATGGTTGGAGCCTTTTCTCTACTTTTTTAACACTCGAAAACATGAATGTAATCGATGTGATGAGCCCCGTAGTTTCGAACGTAACTGTTGTTAAGGATTTTATGGGAATGGCTTATTTAACCGAATGGGGCTTTAACGGTATCGGATCTATTGTTTTATCTCAGGCATATCAAATTAAAACGAACGCAGCCTGTACTCTAAATTTAGAAGGAACCTATGCAAATCCCAACGAACTACTTATTAGTTTACCTGCTGGATGGAGTTTGTTGGGGTATTTAAGAACCAACCCAGCCAATTGTGTAGCCGTTTTTGAGCAGATAAGTTCTGAAATTAGTTTGGTGAAAGATTACCTAGGCAATGTTTATTTACCCGAGTGGGAATTTAATGCAATAGGTAACCTTGAGCCAGGAAATGGTTACGAGATTAAGATGAATTCAAATCAGGTTTTCCAGTACAATTCTAATTTGGATGGCTATTAATTTTTCTTTGGGATGTTATTTAATTTGCACTCTAACTATCTGCTAAAATCGAATTTAAAAAGGCTGAATCTTTTTTATAAAGATTCAGCCTAATATTTTGCCTCGAAAATTACGACACAATTCCAACAGACTTCATACATTTTTTCATTTTTAAATAGGTTCTTTCTATATCGTTATCTAAACCAATAGAAACGCGAACCATGCCTGGAGATAAGCCCATTTCTTTTTGTTCCTCTGCAGGTATCTCAGAAGAAGTACTGGTTCCAGGGGCTGAGAATAGAGTTTTGTAAAAACCTAAACTCACAGCTAAATAACCAATATTATCATTTTGCATGGCTTCCATAAAAGCGTATGCATTTTCTTTTGTTTTTACATCTACTACAAACATTCCACTGTAACCAAACTCATTATGCATCATGTTTGTTAAAAGTTGGTGTTGCGGATGAGTTTTTGCTCCTGGATAAAATGCTTTTATACCGTCTTTAGTAAATTGTTCTGTTATGTATAATGCATTGCTGCTGTGCTGTTTCATTCTAATGGAAAGGGTACGCATATTTTTTAAAATGCTCGCAGCCCTAAGACTATCCATTACGGGGCCTAAGAGCATTCCTGCACCTTGATTTACATCTAACATTGACGCAATAAACTCAGCGTCGGCACAAACAACTCCACCAACAGCATCAGAGGCGCCATTTATGTATTTTGTTAAGGAGTGAATTACAATATCTGCACCCAATTCTTTTGGTGTTAAAAGTAAAGGAGTAAAGGTGTTGTCTACCACAAATTGAATTGCTGTATCCTTTGTTAAATTAGAGATAGCTGGTAAATCAGCAATTTCTAGTAGAGGATTACTCATGGTTTCGCAGTACACCATTTTGGTGTTTTGGTTTATCAATGCTGCAATTTGTTCTGTTTTAGTGATGTCAATAAAATGTACTTTTATTCCTAATCGAGGTAAAAAGTTTTTAAAAAAAGCGTAAGTCCCTCCGTAAATTGTCCTACTCGCAATAATTTCATCTCCGCTTTTACAAATTTGTAAAGTACATGTGGTTATTGCTCCCATACCCGAAGATGCTACATATGCCGCTTCTGTATTTTCCATTCCAGCCAGAGCTTCTGCTAAATAACTTGTACTCGGGTTGGTATGCCTTGTGTATAAATGACAACCCTCTTGTTCGCCTTCAAATACAGCTTGCATGGTAGAGGCTTTTAAATAAGTAAAGGTGGAGGAATCTGCAATAGATGGGTTTACTCCACCGTATTCACCAAATTTTTGGATGTCTTGAATGCTGTCTGCAGGCTTATGAATCATAGCGTATAAATTAATTAAAAAAGTATATATATTATTGAGTACTATCAAAAAGTGTACCATTGAATCTATATTTTACATTAATTAAATAAAGTTTTATTTAACCTCAATTTGTTACCGTATAATAGATTTCGGTAACCCACTTATTAGGGTCTTGGATACTGCCTGGGTCGGTAATAAAAATTTGATAGTGCGTATCGCTTGTGCTTAATCCATTTCTGCTCGCAAAGGCATCCAAAGCATCGTAAGTAGCTTGAGTTTTTTCGTAAGAACCAACATATGTAGCCTTTAGTACCGTAGCAGCGGCAATGGTTTTTGTGTAAGAATTTTCTGTAAGAATTTGATGTACAGGTAAAGCGGCTTCAAGTACTACTGTGGTGTCTGAGTAGCTGTGGTAAATACAAATAGGTTTTCCGAAAATGTATATACCGTCTTCTTCCATTACCTTTTGTAAGTCTTTGTAGGTATTTTCTAATGTTTTACCAATTTCTTCGGTACTGCAAAATTCTTTTTTGCTGTAAACAGAAAAAGCGGCCTTGTTATACATTAGTATATGAAAAGGTTCCTTGGAGGTTTCTACTTGTTTTTTTAAGTTTTGTAATCCTAGTTCTAAATCTTTTCCAAAATTCTTCGCTGCAAACAAACCAAGTATTCGTAATAAAAATGGATACTCTTGCTCTATAGTTAAAGAAACATGGGTTTTTCTGTTTACTTGTTTAAAAGTAAGTACCCCCTTAACTTTAGCTTGTAAAAAGTCTGAGCAAAGCAGTTCAAAATCTAAACTCTTGTTTAAATCTAGCGTTTTAAGAATTAGCTTTCCTCTACCAAACGCCTCATTATTCCACTCCACATTTGCACCGCTTCCATAAACTTTAGTCTCTGTAAGCTTTGTCGAAATGGAATCTTGTTTAAACCATGGATGCCAGTTATGCCATTCGCTAACATTGGCAAATTTCATAAAAACAGGGTTTATCGGACTTGTAATTTCAACAGATCTTTCTAAACGGATGTTCTTATCGATA
>CAWVTK010000186.1:0-3520 GCA_963933205.1 uncultured Flavobacteriales bacterium | reverse complement strand
GGCGTTTTTAAGCACGTTTTCCAAACGATCGGATCTAGAAATACCTCTAGCTAAAGGAATGGTGCAGTAGGTGCATTTGTAGTCGCAACCGTCTTGAACTTTCAAAAAAGCACGAGTTCTGTCTCCTATAGAGTATGCGCCTTCAAAAAAATCGGCCTCTTCAATTTCGCAAGAATGTACTTCTGCTATGTCTTGCTTGCTCAAATCGTTTAAATAGGAAGGCAGCTTAAACTTTTCGGTAGCTCCAAGTACCAAATCAACGCCTTCAAACTGTGCAATTTCATTTGGTTTAAGTTGGGCAAAACAGCCTATAATAACCACAAAAGCACTGGGGTTTACTTTCAGTACTTGCCGCACCAATCGCTTGCATTCTTTGTCTGCATTTTCGGTAACCGAACAGGTATTAAGCACGTATATGTCTGCGTGTTCTTTAAAGGGAACCTTCTGGTAGCCTTCTTCTTCGCACGAACGTGCAATGGTAGAAGTCTCCGAAAAATTCAGTTTACATCCTAAGGTGTGAAAAGCTACGTTCTTCATAAGTATAAATCGGCTGTAAATGTAAGAAATTAAGGTGCTAAGGATTTACAATTTGTCAAACAAAGTTCTAATTTAGAGGATTAATAAAATCGTATGCGAAATTTCATCCTTTTCATTTTTGTATTGGCCCTATGTTCTTGTAGTTCAGTAGATGATACCGAGTCCTCCAAGAAAATTTTCCGATACAACGAATCTGCGGGCATTCATTCTTTCGATCCTGCTTTTGCAAAAGACCAGGCGCGCATTTGGTTTTGTCATCAAGTATACAACAGTTTGGTGCAATTAGACTCCAACTTAATTGTGCAAGCTTCTTTGGCCAAGCATTGGACTATTTCTGATGATGGCTTAGCATACAATTTTACTCTACGAGATGATGTCCGATTTCATAAACCCTTAGACCGATTTCTTGGAATTGAAGACGTGCTGTTTTCTTTAAATCGATTAAAAGCTGAAGAAACTGCTTCGCCAGGAGCTTGGGTTTTGTCGAGCGTAGATTCGTTTACTGCTTTAAACGACTCGGTGCTTCACATACAATTAAAGGAAGCCAATCCTGCTTTTTTAGGCTTACTCTCCATGCAATACTGTTCCATACTTCCAGTAGAGGCAAGTACTCGTTTAAATTTCTTTAATGCTCCTATTGGTACAGGACCGTTTAAGTTTCAATTTCACAAAGAAAACATTAAGCTGGTTTTGCGTAAAAACGAAAATTATTTTGAGAAAGAATCGGGGAGAGATCTGCCCTATTTAGATGCGGTAGCCATTCGTTTTATACCCGACAAACAAACCGCATTTTTAGAATTTGTAAAAGGTAAATTCGATTTCCTATCGGGAATAGACGCTTCTTATAAAGATGAGTTGTTAGACCTAAACGGGAGTTTGCAAGCCAAATACGCCAATAAGTTTAATTTTAGCAAGCAAGATTATTTAAACACCGAGTATTTAGGAATCCTAATGGACGCTCATCAAAACAACGAGGCTTTAAAATCGGTAAAAGTTCGCCAAGCCTTAAATTTATCCTTCGATCGGGATTTGATGATGCAGTACCTCAGAAACAATATTGGTACGCCAGCGCACAGTGGTTTTATTCCAAAAGGACTTGCGGGCTACCAGGAAAATATTGGCTATACGTACCAACCTAAATTGGCAAAAAAGTTACTGGCTGAAGCGGGCTATCCTAATGCGGAAGGAATTCCCACCCTTCATTTAAACACCACGAGTTCTTATGTAGATTTATGCGAGTACATTCAACACGCTTGGCAAGAAATTGGTTTTGAAGTTGTGGTAAATGTTAATCCTCCATCCACACATAGACAACAAGTATCGAAATCCCAATTGTCTATTTTTAGAGGCTCCTGGATTGCCGATTATGCAGATGCCGAAAATTACTTAGCGCTGTTTTACTCAAAAAACCACAGTCCTAATGGCCCAAATTACACACATTTCACCAATTTGGAATTTGATGATTTGTACGAGAAAGCACTCAAAATACCCGAACTAAAAAACCGAATAGCCCTGTACGAGCAAATGAACCGTATTGTTATGAATCAGGCAGCCATTATTCCTTTGTACTACGATAATGTGCTCCGTTTTTCTCATAAAAACATAAGCGGCTTAGGCTCTAATGCATTGAATTTATTAGACTTAAAACGGGTGGATGTAGAGTGATTTATTCCAAAATCATCGTCGACCTTCCCAAGCTTGTATGGTTCCTTAGTATTTCTACAAAATACAAACCACTGGCAAGCTCCGCTCTTTCAAAAAGCACCTCGCTTTCGGTAACCGAAGGGTATGATTTTACAAGCTTCCCGTCTATATTGAATACCTTTAGCTCGTAAGACTCATTTGTGCTATTGTCAAACTGAATTCTAGTGTAGTTTTTTACAGGGTTGGGTGCTATTTTAATGGATATGGTATTTAAATACTCTCCTATGCTGCCGATAGGATAGGTTGCTATGTAAAAATCATCCAGCATCCAACCTTCTCTTGGATTATGTATACTGTCACTTATAAAAGTAAACCGGTATTTAATGGTATCTGGAATGAATTTTACAGGTGTACTCCACCATAAATTAAACCAGAAAAATTCCCAGCCTTCTGTACTGCCAGAAAAGCCGTATTCGCCGTTGTATAGGGTGTCCGATTCGGTGTAGAAATTTTGCGACATTAAATAGTCATTCTCTGTTGTGCCATAAATTGCAGAATCTTGACTCAGAGCCTCATTTTGTCCCAAGACATTGTACCAATTTTCGCCAGAGTCGTAAGAAATTTCTACATAACCTCCATCTTTAAGGCTGTCCGTATCTAATTGATGGTAAAAGCCAAGAGTAGTATTTAGCCAAAAATCAAAGTATTCATCTGTGGAAAAGTGCAGTTCAAAGGAGGAGTGTGTATTTATCGGATAGTTGTTTGTACTATCGGTAATTAATACATTGTTTGAGCTAAAGGCCTCGTTAAAAATTATTTTAGAGGGTTTGGCCATTTGCCATAAGGAGTTTGAATCGGAATTCAGTATTAAATACGATTCGGGACTTTCTAAATGACTCGAGTCTATAACGGCAAATCCAGTAGCTTGATCTGGAAAGTAATATTGCGCATTGCATAGTGCAGCATACATAAGGCTTAAAAATAACAGTTGTTTTTTCATGGGATTGTTTTTATATTTTTAGTAAATCTAATGAACCACAATTTTTCTTTTTGCGAGGAGTTTGCCCATGGATTCTAGTTGCCATAAGTAAATTCCTGGTCTGAGGTTTGTGGTATTGATCCATTGTTCTTTGTTTTCTGCTTTCAGGGTTTTGCTTTGTATTTTTAGTCCCTTTAGGTTGTAGAGGCTAAAGTTGAGGTTCTGGTAGTTTTGTATTGCGCTCCAACGAATGTAAAAGCCCTGTGTAGTGGGGTTTGGCCAGGCTTGTACCGCCACACCATTGTTAATGCTCAGGCTGCTGGTTTTTAAGTTAAAACTATAACTCTCTACTGGGTAGGG
>CAWVTK010000185.1:0-3617 GCA_963933205.1 uncultured Flavobacteriales bacterium | reverse complement strand
CCATTATTCCAGAAGCAAAAACAACCGCCCAAAAATTGCAAATGAAAGGCGTTACCGTAAATGCAGAAAACATAAAGAAGACCATTCAAAAAGAGTTTGAAAATCTGAAAAGTTCTGTCGATAATTTTGATACACAAGGACAAAAAAATAAATTAAAAAACGGGTTACATAAGATCCTTAACTTTTTTCTTAACTTAATTGGATATTTAGTAAAGTTTACAGGAAAATTTATTGGAGTTATTTTATTAATTATGGGCGTTAGCTTGTGTTTTATGATTGCTGCAAATTTATTTGGCACCAGCTCGAGCATAATACAAATTAATGGCAACAATATAAATCCACTAAATTTAAACCAGTTTTTTCCTTTATTATTTGATGGATCTAAACTCAGTAGTTTGTCAATACTTGGAATAATACTATTCGTTGGAGTTCCAATTATTCAATTAATTTGGGTGGCTATCAGAATATTATTCAGCATACCAAAACAATCTACTGCCACAAGGTTTATAATGGCAGGTTTATGGATCGTCGGGTTTATTTCAATTATTTATGTGGGCTCTAGAGCAGCTTCTAATTTTAGCAGCCAATCTTACAAGACTATCACTACCGAACTTTCTATTTCATCTGACACACTCAATATAGAGTTAAGCGATAACCTCTTTTTTAACACACATCAAAAAAGCACTAGTTATCATTTCGATGAAGAACTTAGCTCATTACTAATTACTGATGTAGTTTTAAAAATTGAACCCTCTAAAAATTCTTCCTATCAATTAAAAGTAAAGAAAGGCTCAAATGGTTCCTCTCAAAAACAAGCAAAAATTAATGCCAATAAAATTGATTACGATTACGTTGTTGAAGACAATACCCTAAATTTTAGCAATTATTTATCGCTAGAACAAAAAGAGGGTTTCCGGTTTCAAGAAATTGAATTAACCCTATACGTGCCCGAGGGGAAAACAATATACTTGGACAATAGCGTAAAGTATTTTATTTATGATGTAGACAACACAGCAGATATGTACGACCAACGAATGGTAAATAAGTTTTGGGAAATGACGAATGGTGAGTTAGATTGTAACAATTGTAATTAAGAAAAAATGAAAAGATTATTTAGAAACACAAAAGACGCAAAATTATTAGGCGTTTGTGCCGGTCTGGCAGATCATTTTGATGTAGATCCCGTTTTGTTTAGAGTTGGATTTGTATGCTTGCTATTATTCGCAGGCATAGGATTTATTCCATACATTCTACTCGCCTTACTTATTCCTAAGAATCCTAAATTTTTATAATGAAAAAAGTACTATTTATAAGTTGTCTTTTACTTATTAGCGCAACATATGCACAAGAGTATTTCCAGCAAGAAGTAAACTATAAAATGGACGTATCATTAGACGATGTGAACCATGAAATTACTGCTTTTGAAGAAATAGAATACCACAATAACTCAAAAGTAGTTATCGATACTGTTTTCTTTCATTTATGGCCAAATGCCTACAAGAACAAGAAAACAGCTTTAGCCCAACAAATTCTTAAAGATGGACAAACCAATTTTCATTATGCAAACGATGAGAATAGAGGTTATATAGATCAACTCGATTTTAAAGTAAACGATCAAAGCGTTGTTTGGGAATACTGGAACGGAAATGAGGACATCGTAATTCTCATACTCAATAAACCACTAAATCCTGGTACAAAAATTCAAATAAGCACCCCTTTTCATGTTAAAATTCCTTTGGGAGTCTATTCTAGATTGGGCCATCTAGGAGAGTCGTATCAAATGACACAGTGGTATCCTAAACCTGCGGTATTCGATGCAAATGGATGGAATCCAATAAATTATTTATCTCAAGGAGAGTTCTACTCTGAGTTTGGAACATACGACGTAAGCATAACCTTACCCAAAAACTATGTGGTTGGTGCAACTGGAGATTTGCAAAATGAAAAAGAAATTACCTGGTTAGACAGTCTTTCTGCAATTGGTTTAAAAAAATACACCACTAATATTGAAAAAGAAGCTACAAGTGATGAATCATCAAAACTTGAAATTTCTATTAATTTAAAAAACGATACTACATTAAACTTTCCTGCAAGCGATAAAGAACTAAAAACCATTAGGTATACGCAAAGTAACGTTCACGATTTTGCATGGTTTGCCGATAAACGCTTTCATGTTTTAAGTGGAGAAGTTGAGTTGCCAAACACAGGCAAAAAAGTAAAAACATGGGCTATGTTTACCGATAGACATGCTGAATATTGGAAAGATGCCATCGAGTATATTAACGATGGATTGTATTATTATTCGAAATGGAATGGCGATTATCCATACGAGCATTGCACAGCTGTAGATGGAGCTTTAACAGCTGGCGGAGGAATGGAATACCCAAATATAACTGTTATTGGTAGTGTTGGTTCTGCCCGATCTTTAGAAACTGTTATTGTACATGAGGTAGGACACAATTGGTTTTATGGAATTTTAGGCTCTAACGAAAGAGAGTTTCCTTGGATGGATGAGGGAATTAACTCATTTAACGAATACAGATATATCAAAACAAAATACCCAAGTAAATTTATTGCTTCAGATAGTATTGTTAATAGTGCACTAGGTAAACTAGTTGGGCTAAATGAGTACAAACATCGCGAAGAAAATTACCTACTGTATTTACTAAATGCCAGCGAAGGACTCGACCAGGCCTGCGGACTCCACTCCTGTAAACACACGCCTCTTAACTACGGCATAATGGTTTATACAAAAACAGCCTTGGCATTTGAGTACCTTCAAGCCTATTTAGGAGAAGAGGTATTAGACCGTGCGATGCACAACTATTTTGAAACGTGGAAATTTAAACATCCTCAACCCAAAGATCTACAAGCATCCTTAGAAAAATCTACTACAAAAAATTTAGATTGGTTTTTTAAAGAACTGATAAACACCAATAAAAAAATTGATTACTCCATAGCTAAAGTAACTTCCTTTAAAGATTATGTAGAGATCGAAATTAAAAACAAGGGAAATATTAAGAGTCCTATATCAATAAGTGCTTTTAAAGACAGCAGTATTTATACAACAAAATGGATAGAAGGTTTTAGTAAAACAAAGACCCTTAAAATTGAAGGTACAGGCTTAACCAAATTTGTTCTGGATGAAAAACATTGCATTCCTGAAATTAATAGACAAAACAATTTTTACAATACGCAATCAATATTTCCAAAAATTGAACCTTTGGATATTGATCCTCTTTGGAGCTTAGAGCAAGCCTCAAAAACACAAGTATTTTTAAGTCCTTATCTTAATTTTAATTTTGCAGACAAAATCATTTTAGGCTTAAGCATACACAACAAGCAGCTTATACGAAAACCATTTAGTTACAGTATTACACCTGCATACAGCACAGGACAAAATGAACTTATTGGTTTGGCATCTCTTCGCTATTCGTACTTACCCTACTCAAACATTTTTAGACTTATAGAACTAAGTTCTAGTGTAGAACAATTTAATTACGAGGCTTCAAAAATGTACACCAAAGTAGCTGGGAAACTTAAAATTAACTTTGCAAAAAATCCAGGAAACGCGCCAAATAATCATCAACTAACCTTAAGAGTACATTCGATTACAA
>CAWVTK010000184.1:0-3641 GCA_963933205.1 uncultured Flavobacteriales bacterium | reverse complement strand
TCAAAATTTAAAACCTCTAAATAGTTCTGATTCCAACCATCTCCTTACGAGTCGTACATATTTAAAACTATTAAGACATCCTCTCCACAATCTAAAGGATAGGTACATGTTCCATCGTCGTCTATTGCAAAAGGATTAAAGTTTAAAGCCAGCGAATCGGTACAGCCGTAATTGGCAAACTGCTGGCCAGCACTTATCGCTTCTCCGGGCTTTGTATTGTATGCATATTCCAAGAGTCGAACAAAATCACCATTTTCTCCTACTTCAAACTGCATCCATCCGTAATGAAACTCCTCTGCAATGGTAAATTTAATTCCAGCATAAGCTGTTTGACCGTTCCATTCAGTATACTCAGGCGAAGAGATAACCAATTGAGTTTCGAGCTCTGTAAAGTAATCCCAATAACTGTTTTCGCTAATTACATCACCAGGCTGAAGTACTTTTAAATCTGTGGTACCTATATTGCAAACACCCGATTTAGAATAGGTTTCAAGTCTTAAAACCTGCTCTATGTACCACAAACCATAGTCGGCATCGCCTACATTTAAACTAAACCATTTCCAGTCGTTTGCAGAACTCGACACGCTAAGATCCTCATCAGCAGTAACATTTAAGTATTCTATACGATAATCGTCTTTAAAATCTACACCTAAATTACTGTACAATTCCATTTGGTTAGAAGAACCAAGAATTAAAGAGTCGTCTATTTGAAGGAACATATTATCCGTATCTGAGTTGCCAGAATGCGCAAGTGATGTTCCGTTAAAACTAAGTAAAGCTCTAGTTTCAGATAGCTTTTCAAGCTGCCCAACTAAACCATCTGGTACTCCAGAAATTGTAAAGCCGTTGTTTTGGTTTAGCACCTCAAATTCAGCCCATTTTGCACCAAACAAATCAAGCACTCTTTCAGAATTTACAGTTCCATCGTTTAAAACAGATTCGTAAAATGTTGTTTTAGAATAAGCTAAAACTGGACGCTCAACTTCACCGGTATAAATGGGGGTATCTGGAGCCTGGTTGTATGCCATGTCCAATGCATAGTAGTGCGTTCCGTCAGCACTTACTTTTAATCTAAGCCAGCCGTAATGACTGTTTCCATTTTTTTGAAATTCGATACCTACATAAGCCGTTAAACCATTCCAAGCAGTATATGTTGGGTTAGATACATCCAATTGATCTGGGTACCATTCGCCGGGCTCAGTTAGTATACTCATTGGACCCACTTCTGTTCCTATTGGTAAGGGACTAATATTAAAAGTACCAGCCTCGCATACAGCACCGTATCCATACGTTTCAAGTTTAATATTTACTAAGTCGTATGCAAACAAACCAAAATTTGCGCCTCCTGTGCCCATACTAAACCATTGCCAACTCTGGCCCTCAAAAAAATTATGAACATCGTCTACTAAATCTACAAACACAATTTCATAAGGATTCATGAAGCTTAAACCCAAATTAGTTTTGGAAGGATTCAAAATGGCTTCTAAAGCAACTCCTTCAAATGCAGATGCAGTAAAGTGAAGTTCTAAATTAAGCAATGCATCACTTTCTAAATGATTCTCAACGGAACCTGACAAGGTGACTTCTGCATGAGTACTGTCTGGAACAAACACCGTTAACGAAGTTCCATTTGGTAAGTTTGAAGCTGTAAAATGCATTCCATCTGTTAGAGTACCTAAGGTTGAAAAACTCAAATCAATAAGCGATATACCAATGCTGCTATTTACATTACCATTGTTCTGGGTAGATTCAAAAAAATGTTGATTATTGTATACCAACCTCGGCAAATAAGACTCCTGTATGAAAACTAAATCATGATTCTCTGGAGTCCACAAGTTCGAACGACCCCCCACTTCAGAATTTAAAGAAGCGAGCATTCTTGTTTTCTGTCCGTTGGTAAACATGTTTGAACAGTTGGAGTAATCCATGTAATTTTGAACATTGTCTTGAGAATCACATGAAGAAGATTCTAAGTCGCAGCCTGAGTTACCAATAGTATTGGGTGTATCGTCTACCCCATCGTCAAAAGAACAACCCTGGTTAGATTGATTTCCCGACTGGTCTCCCCAGGTATGTTTTAGGTTAGCCCAATGCCCTATTTCGTGAGTTAAGATTTTATAATGCGACCAAACGGCTGTTTCTGTTCGACCAACTGCCCAATAAGAACTTACAACTCCGTCGTAAATTGAGCCAGATCCCTCCACATCGGCTGGATAATAGGCAAATGCAGAGCCGTTCCCACCATCGGAGGAATACACTACCCAAATATTTAAATACATGGTCGGATCCCATTGAATTAATTGCTTTAAAGCTAAATCATTTCCATTGTATGTTAAATCAGATTGAATTCGATTTATTCCAGTAGTAGGCTCTCCTGTTGGGTCGAGCTCAGCTAGTTTAAACTCAAGTCCTACATCAGCTATAAAGCTTGTGAAATTTGGATGCACATCAGAAAGTTCTGGGTTAAGTGCAGCAAAATCTTCATTTATCTGAAGGATAGATTCGTGAATTTGAGCGTCAGATATATTTTCTTCACCATTATTATGCACAACATGAAAGACAACTGGTATGAGAATATTCTCATTAGATTTACTTGAATATTCTTGACTAAATTTAGTCGTAAATTTTTCGAGCAATTCGTGGCTCGAGTTTAAGTTTGGGCTTAGTTCGGGATGAATACTGTATAATTTTGCTCTTTCAGAAAAATGATTGCATGAATTTTGTGCGCTTACTGAAGCTAAAAGAAACAAACCAGTTACTAGAAAAAATATCGACTTCATAATGAGAGGGGATTCAACAACTAATTGTTAAGAACAAATAACTTGTTTAAACTTACAACAAATAAAATGAGACCCCTAAAATTAAGAGTCTTGCTTTAACTTAGTAAACAAGTGGTAAAAGTATTTAATTTCTCTTAATCCAAGAATCTACCCCTTTTGACTCTAGTTTTAAGAATTCCTTAAACGCTTCTGTATAAGAATTGAAGCTGGAGAATGAAACTAAATACAAGTCTTTAGATTTCCCTATTAAGGAAGCATCGTAGCCATCCTTAGTAAGCTTTACAACATATTCTTTTGCGTTTTTAGAACTAGAGAAACAACCGGCAACCAAATGGTAAGTAAGCTCTTTTGGCACAGCTACTCCAGACTTGTTTTTATTTAAAATATCGTTTAAAGAACGAGGAGATTTCTTTACCTCTGCTTCCTTTTTAACAATCATCTGAGGGTTTGCGCTTGCTAGATTTAGCATCTTAGCATTAAACCCTAAATCTAGCAAGGCATAAGACTTGTTATCTTGAGCATTACTCTGAGTGCTAAGGAAAGATAAAATAAGAAACAAAACAGATACTAATAAGTGCTTTTTCATCGGGGGAGATGTTTAGTTGACATTCTCAAATGTATCAATTAAACATAGTATCTAGTCAAAGAAAAGAGATAGTTCTCAACTAAAAATTGTTAAAAACCACTTGAATTTGGCCCTAAAGCGAACTATTTACTACAATTGTAAGAGAAAAGTTCCTTTATTCAATAAACTGAGCTTAAAAGAAAAAAAAATCTCCTCATAAAATATGAGAAGATTTTTAAATTGTAGCGAGAACGAGAGTTGAACTCGTGACCTCCGGGTTATGAATCCGACGCTCT
>CAWVTK010000183.1:0-3669 GCA_963933205.1 uncultured Flavobacteriales bacterium | reverse complement strand
GCTCAGGGAAGTCAGAAACTGTTAGCTCTTCTAAATTAATATCTCCAGTTCCTTCCACCGATATATTGTCTAGAAACTCAACTACATCGGGAGTAATTACTAAAGATGCCATATGAGAACCACCAACTTTATCGGGCATAATTACGTTATCAGCTCCTGCTTTTTTTAGTTTTGTGTACGATTTGGATTCGGATGCTCTACTAATAATAGTCAGGTCTGGATTTTGCTCTCGAGCACTTAATACAATAAACACATTATCGGCATCTTTAGGTAAAGTAGTTATAATAGATGCTGCGTTTTGAATGTTTGCCTTTTCTAATGTTTCATCTAAAGTAGCATCGTCTTCTACAAAGAGAAGATTGTCCTCTTTTATCCGGGCTATTCTTCCTGGATCTGTTTCTATAACAACAAAAAGTCTCTTATGAGCTTGAAGTTTTCTTACGGCTTCTTTTCCGTTCCTTCCATAACCACAAATAATGGTATGTCCCGATAATTTGTTAATTTCCTTTTCCACTTTATACTCTTTTAAAAATATTTTTAGTTCTCCATCTATAAAGTAGGATGTAAGAACAGAAATAGCATAAGCGTATATACTTATACTGAAAATAATTAAGAACGAAGTAAACAGACGACCATTTTCAGAAAGCGGCTCACCCATGGACAAACCAACTGTAGAAACCGTTATTACAGTCATGTAAAAGGCGTCTACATACTTATAGCCTTCAATCCAATGAAAGCCTAAAATACCCACAAAGAATATAAGGAGTATAAAGAAAATAGCTAAATATATTCTTGAAAAAAACGATCTTAACTTCATAGTTTAAAGGTCAAACACTGAGCTTCTTTTTGAATTTACTAAATCTTTTAATCGATAAACAAATCCCACAATCAAATAGGCTAGTAATGGGGAGCCTAAAGTTAAAAAAGAACTGTAAATAAAAAAGATTCTTACCGAAGACGCTTTCATATTTAAATATTCTGCTGTTCGAGAACAAACTCCAAAGGCTTGTTTGTCTATTGTATTTCTTAGTAAAGTATGCACTACTATTTAAGTATTTGATTGAACACCCTGCAATTTAAACATTTCCTAGGAATACAATACGCTTGATGCAAATGAATTAGTGCTTGAGATTTAAATGCATTTTTCACCTCTACAGCAGCATCAATGTAATATCGAACAATTTTATTGTCTTCATACTTAAGCGCTCTATACGAATCTACTACGCGCATCATCATTTCGTGGTCGGATTTTTGGCGTGCATAAAAAAAGCAAAACGGAAGGATTGCGTTGATTAAAATTAAATCGAAAGTAGCTTTACCCATTCTTTTATTAACTGATTTTACCTCTTTATCGAATACATAATGAGTGTTCCAGTAAGGCGAAACTTTTAAATCGATTAAAGATACGACGGTTTTTATATTTTTAAAGTTGAATAATTGTTCGAATACAAATGACGCATTCGAAACAAAATCAGCTAAATATGAAATCCGTATGGTTGGGAATGAGCTTGGACGGAGTCGAAAAAATTTCCATTGTGTTGGACTGATGCTTCTCAATTTGTACTTCTGCGCTAGATATGCATATTCATTTTTAAGTTTTTTTGCGTAATCGCTTTTACAATTGCGTTCCAGTAATCCACTCTGGCCGTAAAGCATGGCCTCAATTTGGAACCTGTTGTTTTGGTGCTTTTGCAAGGTTAATAATGGCGTAGCTTTGGCCAAGTTTAGCATTGCATTGGCGTTAATTTTTAAACCTAAAGAATAAGCCAATAGTTGGTAAAAGCACTCTTGATAATTCTTATTTACATCCAAAAAAATCTGCCTTATTGTATTCATTTTAACTTCTAACCTTTCGATAAGAAGACTTTCGGAGTAAGATTGCCAAAACATGGTACTAAGATTACCTATAGCGTAGGAACATGGTAAATTGGAAACTGAATGGTAAAGGCTTTGATACTCTGATATGTATTTTTCGGGTATACGATTTTTAAGCTCTAAACAAACTAAAAAAGCTCCACTACTGTCTTTTACTTCCTGGTCGTTTTCGTAAACTACATGTAAAACTACCGAGTTGTAATTAGTGTCTAGTTGATGTTTGTGTGCATACCAGTCGGAGCTTTTTACATGTATTTCTACATCGCCACACCAAAGTAAATCGTCAACTTTAACTCGAGCATTTAAAAAATCGGGGCCAGCATTGTGGTTGTGTACTCCTTGTTTCAAAACATGAATATCGACTTGATTTGTGTCTTTTAAATCAGAGAAATCAAAGAGTTGGAATTTCCATATAAAATGAAGAAAGTTCTCATTTATCATAAGTAGATTATTATATTAATATTCTACTAAAGGTATGAAATTTACTAAATAGTAGGCAAGATATTAAACTAGTATCTACTTAGCCTAAAAAAATTAGTTGTGTTTTATTCGTTTACAAATAAGATTGTAAGAGCCAAAAAAAATAACATTCAAAAGAATAAACTATAATTTAGTACTATTTAGTTCGGACAATAAAAAGAGGATGGTTTTTTATTCCGGAAATACCAACTCCATAGTTTGCGTGTTGGAAGAGCCGAAAATACCTAGGCCATTTTGCACATTTGTAAATACCTGAACTGGTTCTCCAGAAAACAAACCGACTCCACCAGAATTAGATTGAGAGTGAGATTGATACGAACGTAAGTAATCAAAGTAATCTTTTGAGATGGATGAAAATTGTACATAATACGAATCGTCCGACTGAGTCTCTCCAAAAGAATAAGACCAAGTGAAAAAATCTAAACTAATGGTATACAATTCACCATCAAATAGAGCATCACTAAAAACGGCATCGTTTAAAGACACTGTTACATCATCCGCCTCACCAGATTCGCTATTGGAGGAACTGAGTATAGATGGGTTTGAGGTTTCAAAACCTATTGCCACTAAGTCTTTTGAATTAATTTGATTCTCAAAGCCATACAGAATTCGCAACCTGTAAAAGTGAGCTCCTACCTCGTCTCGAAATTTAAGACTGACCTTATTCACTTTTGAATACTCATCGGCTTCTGAGCGAAGTAGCTCAAGCGATTGTAGGTTTACCTGATTTGCAAGAATAGATGATGCTTGAACATTCTCAAAAGAAGGATGACTTACCTTAAAGGTATAGGTGCTTCCTTCTAAGGGAATTGTATTTAAAACATAGGAGAAAACACTATCTGACTCTATAAATTCGTTGGAATTATACGGGTAATAACCATCCGACATTCCCTCAAATTCTCTAGACATTTCTGCCATAAAATTGTCGTCCTGATATACATTAATGGTCGCATCTTTTACTTCGGTACTGCGATTAACATTGTCAAAAGAACCAACAGAATGACTTAAGCGCAACTTAAATATACTATCGGGATATAAAACGCTGTTTAAAACAAGTAAGGGCTCGTGCTCCGGAATTTCTAGATCTACTACAATTTCGCATCCTGAAAAAAGTAGACTCATGAGTAAAATATAGAATGAATTTTTCATCGTTAAAATTTAAAATTATAGGTAATGGATGGGATTATGGGGAATAATGAAACTTGTTTGGCTTTGCGTTGCCCGTTGCTAGAGCTATCGGATAGATAAACAAAAAACGGATTTTTTCTGCTGTAAGCATTGTAGAGTGCAACAGAAATGGTGCGAATTCCATTT
>CAWVTK010000182.1:0-3681 GCA_963933205.1 uncultured Flavobacteriales bacterium | reverse complement strand
AGGTTAAAAGAAACAAAACTAAAGAAATTGAGCTCTCTGGAGCTTTACCGACTAGAAATTGGAATAACAATTGTTGGAGAAGCAGAAGCACTTGAGTTTGAGAAACACATTACAGAAACCTTAAATTAAGCACAAAATGAAAAAAACACTTTACATACTTATTGGGCTATTAAGCCTAAACAGTTTTGCACAAACCAACCAAAACCTAGAATTACTCTTTCATTGGAGCGAAGACAGTTTAGTAGGTTCTGCTGCCTACAATAATACCTATAATGAGGTTTGGGGTTTTGTAGAAAATGAAAGAGAGTATGCCGTAATAGGTTCTACAGCTGGTACACATATTTTTGACGTAACTGATGCTACAAACAGCACAGAAGTTCAGTTTATTCCAGGAGAAGATTTTGGCCCAGCAATTATTCATAGAGATTACCACGACAGAAATGGTTTTCTATATGCTGTAAGCGACGAGGGATATAGCTCTTTACAAATTATTGACCTTCAATTTCTTCCAGACAGCGCAACCGTTGTTTACGACTCCAATGAACTCATTAGAAGTTCTCATAACATCTTTATTGATGAAAAAATGAATACGCTGTATGCTTGTAACGTAAGAAAAGGAAACTCGGGAGGCGGATCAACTTCATTGGCATTGTACGACATTAACGAACCAGCAAACCCTGTACATTTGATAGATTATGAAGTACCAGGAACCGGATACGGTGTGCATGATATGTGGGTTCGAAATGATACTGCGTTCTTAAATAATGGAGGCGATGGATTATTTGTTGTTGATTTTTCAGACCTAGCCTCACCTCAAATTATTGGCTCTTTAACAGAGTATCCAGACAAAGGTTACAACCACTCTGGTTGGCCAACTCAAGACTTAAAAACCTATATAATGGCCGATGAGGATTGGGGATACGACATGAAGGTTTTAGACATTAGCAATCTTTCTGATATTAGCGTAACTGCAACATTCAGCTCGGAAATTAATGAAAGTTCAATCCCTCATAACCAAATTATAAAAGGAGATTTACTATACGTATCGTCTTACCACGATGGGCTTCAAGTTTACAATATATCAGATACTGAAAACCCGACAAAAGTTGCCTCGTACAACACCTATTTATTAAACGACCACCAATCGTATCGTGGAGCTTGGGGAGTTTATCCTTTACTGCCTTCTGGAAACATTTTAGTTTCGGACATGCAATACGGGCTTTACGTATTAACTCCTAGCATGGACTTTAGTATTGCTAAAGGATTGGAGGATACTAAACTAAAAATATATCCTAATCCAGCTCAAAAAGAAATTAGAATTGCTCTGCCAGAAAACGAAACAAAACTTTCTGTTTTAATTTACGACAGTAAGGGTTTAGAAATTTTAAAAACCGAGCTATTTGAGAAGGTAAACCTAGTAAATACGAGCGAATTAAATAGAGGGATTTACTTTCTAAAAGCACAAGGAGAAAGAAGGCTATACCAAGAGAAACTTATCCTAAGGTAATCGTATAAATAAGCATTCACTTTTGTATATTTACCTTTAAATTTTAGAGGAATATGTCGATCGATTATACGAAATACGAAACAGTAATAGGACTGGAAATTCATGTACAATTAAACACGCTTAGTAAAGCGTATTGTTCTGATTCTACAATGTATGGCTCAGCACCAAACACTCATATTAGCCCAATTTCTTTGGGGCACCCAGGCACTTTACCCGTATCTAACGCTAAGGTTTTAGAATCTGCAATAAAACTTGGTCTCGCTTTAAACTGCACCATAAGAGAAAGAAATGAATACGCTAGGAAAAATTACTTCTATGCCGATTTACCTAAAGGATACCAAATAACTCAAGACAAAACTCCCATTTGCGACGGCGGCTTCATAAACGTTACCGACAAAGAAGGAAACCCAAAACGCATAGACCTTACTCGAATACACATGGAGGAAGATGCTGGGAAAAGCATACACGACATAGATCCATTTGACTCTTTAATCGATCTTAATCGTGCAGGAGTTGCACTTTTAGAAATCGTTACCGAGCCCGTTTTACGTTCTGGAGAAGAAGCCTACAGTTTTGTTACTGAAATAAGAAAGCTTGTTCGTTATTTAGACATTTGTGATGGAAATATGGACGAGGGATCTATGCGTTGCGATGCAAACATTTCTGTACGCTTAATTGGGGAAACCGATTTAAGAAATCGTGTTGAAGTAAAAAACATGAACTCCATAAGAAATGTTCAAAAAGCTATAGAGTTAGAAACTAAAAGACAAATTGAAGTTTACGAAAACCAAGGTGAAGTAGGGCAAGAAACAAGAAACTTTAACGCTGCTAAAAACGAAACCTCGGTACTCCGGTCAAAGGAAGATGCGCATGATTACAGATATTTTCCCGAGCCAGACCTATCTCCAATTATCGTTAAAGAAAAATACATACGCGAAATAAAGTCTGAGCTTCCGGCGCTCCCAGAAGAACTCTATTTAAAATATACTAAAGAGTATAGTTTATCAGACTACGATGCCAGAAACTTAACCGACTCTAAGGGTATAGCTCAGTATTTTGAACGTATTTTAAAACATACAACAGAATACAAAATGGCTGCCAATGTTGTTATGGGACCTATTAAATCTCATCTAAACGAATTGGCTATAGATATAGAAGACATTACGATTAAGGCTAACAGAATAGGAGAATTAATTGCCTTAATTAAATCTGGAAAAATATCCAGCTCTAAAGCAAGCCAAGACCTATTTCCTTTAATGGTTAAAAAACCTGAACTAAGCCCATTGCAACTGGCAGAAGAAAATCAATTAATTCAAGAATCTGGTACCGATGCTATTTTGGGATTTGTACAACAAGCCATTGCTAAGTACCCAGAAAAAGCAGAAGCTTATAAAGGAGGAAAGAAAAACTTACTTGGTCTGTTTATGGGTGAGGTAATGAAACTTTCTAAGGGTAAAGCAGATCCTAAATCAACAAACCAACTATTAAGAGATGAACTTGAAAAGTAAATTATGCGAATTTTAGTTACTCCATTACTACTCATTATTGTTTTACTTACTGCTTGCCAACACAAAATGAAGGTACCAGAAGGTGACTTTACTATACATGGAGAAGTAGCAGGAATTGACACCATTATCTTTGAGAAAATTGAAGCAGATAAACTCTTATTAATTGATACAATTTATGCGGTTAATGGCGAATTTGCAGTGTCCAACTCGCTTAGTGGGTCTGCTTTCTTCTTGCTAAGAACTACAGATGGAGAAGGAATAAATGTATTAATTGAAAAAGGTGAAAACCTTGAAATAGGAGGCTCTCGAAATGGATGGGCTCAAAACTATACTGTTACAGGCTCAAAAGGTTCGGATTTAATACTTGCACTAAACCAGAAACTTAATGCATTTGAGCTTGTTATTGATGCTATTTATGAAGAAGCAAAAGAAGCACAAAAAGAAGACTTTATCGACATTCAAGAGCGCTTTAATTCTGCATTTGACAAACATACCCTTTATTTAAAAGACTTTATAGACACAAACATTGCCTCAAAGGCAAGTATTCTTGCTCTTTTTCAATCTGTAAAAGGAGAGAACATCTTAAATCTGCAAAGCGACTTTGAGTATTACAATAAGGTAAACGAAAGTTTTGTGGGTAACTGGCCAACATCAACACATAGTAAA
>CAWVTK010000181.1:0-3728 GCA_963933205.1 uncultured Flavobacteriales bacterium | reverse complement strand
GCAAGTACAGAAGAAAATTTAGAGGATACAAGCGCAACTAATTTAGGATACAACCACATGCCAAACAAGGAAACAGCAACCTTTAATTCTGTATTGCATAAAGCCAATACTAGAGGAAGTGCAGACCATGGTTGGCTAAAAGCAAACCATACATTTAGCTTTGCTAATTACCGCAATCCCGAACGAATGAGTTTTGGTGTTTTACGTGTACTTAACGACGATACTATTGCGGGCGGAAAAGGTTTTCCCACGCATCCGCATGACAATATGGAAATTATTACCATTCCGCTAGAAGGCCGTATAAAGCACAAAGACAGCATGGGGAATGAAAGTGTTATTAGCTCTGGCGACATTCAGGTAATGAGTGCAGGTACGGGCGTAAAACATAGCGAGTACAATGCAGAAGAGCATATAGACTTGAAACTTTTGCAAATATGGTTGTTTTCTAATAAAAGAGAGGTAAAGCCTAGGTACCAACAAATTCCAATTAAAAGCCTCGAACAGAAAAATGATTTTTACCAAGTTCTCTCTCCCAACAAAGACGATCAGGGTGTTTGGATTCATCAAAATGCTTGGTTTCACATGGGGACTTTTGAGCTCGACAAAAAGCTTAATTACCAAATTCGATCAAAAGGAAATGGATTGTATGCATTTATGATTGATGGCGAAGCTGTAATTAACGGACAGCATCTTGAGCAAAGAGATGGATTTGGTTTATGGAATATAAATGAGCTAAATATTGCCGCTAAAAAAGGTGCTAAAATACTTCTTATGGAAGTACCTATGAACTTATAAACTCTTGGTGAAAGCTAAAGACCTATTTAATTTTGCATAAAAAAAGCCACTCTCAGAGTGGCTTTTTCTTGTCTTATTCGCAGATGTTAAAGTCTGTAATTTCTTCGCTTACTTTAAGTAAATACCCGTAACCTCTTTCCAGGTCTCCTATTCCATTAAACTCCCATTCTGGAAGGTAAGCTTGTCCGGCTCCGTCTTTTACTATAACTAGTTTATTGAGTATAGAAGCAAAAGATGCAATGGCGTCCGTATTTTCTGTACAAGCAAAACCAATCATGTTCCAACCTGCAGTTAAGTTTATCGAGATGTCCTGACAATTGGGTTCTTCTACACACACAGCACAACAGACTCCTTCAACAAATATTGGATTTTCACATTCGGGTTCGGCACAAGACATTGCCATACATGAAACTTCACCCGCATCGCAAAAACAATCGGTACAATCGTCTATACTCCAGTGGTCTCCATTGTTGTAATACGTACCCTGAGCGTCTGTGCAACCACAAGCCATTTCTGTACAAGACCAAAAGCCATCTGCGTTTGGGTTAAATCCAGCCGTGCAAGAACAGGCATTGCATTCCTGATCGATTAAAGATCCAAATGGGTAGAGTTCGCCTTCGTACTCACAACCGTATGAAACTAGTTCAATACAATCTCCATTTATGCATTCGTAACCTTCCTGACAATCTACTAAAACACAAGGATCCTCACATGGAATACTCGTGCCAATTTGAAAATCGACGCCTCCATAAGTCCCTGCTTCTAATGTGCCTTCGTATACAAGTTCATCGTTTACGGTAAGAGTAAGTATGGAACCTCCCCATCCATTGGAGGCATACATATTAAAGAGGTAGCAGCCATCTAAAATACAATCGTTAGTAATTCCTACTCCTCCAGATGCTTGTGGCCAACCACTGGCACCGCCAGATATGTTCCAACCAATAGCATCGTCTAGTAAGCCAGAGCTTACATTTACTATTACGGATGAACAGTTTGTAGACTGAGCATTTGAATAAGTTGAAGCGGTAAGTACTACAACTGCTAATAAGGTTTTTACTAAATTTAGCATAAGGGGATTGTATTTAAAATCGAATGTATGAAAAAAAACTTAAACCTTGTATTGTTTTAAATAGACGGTTTAATAAGAGTGTGTAACGAGCTATTGCATGAAAATTTAAATGGATACTAGTCGCATAAGCCAAAACCATCAATAGCTTCCAACAATTTTATTTGATAACCAAAGCCTTTATTTAAGGAACCAATTCCATTAAAACCAAACTCGGGTAAGTAAACATTTCCGTTGTTGTCTTTTACAATAGAGAGTAAACTGGAGTACTTAAAAAGAACTTCAGAAACAGCTACGGATTCAGGACAGGAGTACCCAAACATATTCCAACCTTCTTGCAAGTCTATACTTGTATTCCATCCAGCAATAGTTTCTTGTAAATCCGATACATATTGCAGTGCTTCGTTATTAGAATCTTGAAGCATAGCATGTGCATTGATGTAAAAATCTAAAGAGTCTACAAGTTCTGTGTACTCCTCTATAAAGTTACAGTGTGGGTACATTTCCATCTGACTTTCAACTTGTTCTGGGTAGTAATTTACACATTCAATTGGGTTATTAGCTAGGTTTAACGTAGTTACAGACCTTGGTATAGATGGTATTTGACTAATGCTATTGTTCTGCATCATAAACTTAAACATTGTTTCTGGAATTTCAGAAATCTGTGTTATCTCATTATCGAAACACAGCACTTGCTCTAAGTGGTCTGGAAAGTCTGGCAGAAAAGTTAACTGCTCGTAATTGTATGCACAAAAAAGAATTTTTAAACTGTCTGGTAAAACCGGGATGGTGCTAACTTCGTTAAAACAAACACGCAGTACTTCCATAGTGTTGGGCAGTTCTGGCACAACAGTTATTAGGTTGTGTCTTCCGTCAAAGTTTTTTAAGCTCTGCGGAAATTCTGGCAGGGTTTCTATCTGGTTCCACTGACAGTTTATGTACTCGATTTGAGCAGGTAATTCGGGCAAGGTACTTAAGTTGTTTGAAACACAATTTAAAGTAGTTAAATCGGAAAAATATTGAAGTCCGTCTAAACTAAAGATCTCTAAAGTATCTACATTAACATCGGTAATACCTGCGGTGGCATTTATGTTTAGTGAATCGTTTACTAGAGTTTGCGGAAAATTTACTTGAAGATAAGTAAGAAAACCAGTGTCTTCAATTGGGTATAATTCGTTTTCTTGTGCAACAGAAAACAGGGGTATAATTACAAACGCGAAAAGTAGTTTTTTCATAGCTAGGGGCGATTTAGTATGTAAATTTACGAAAAATTAAAAGAGTTCTTAAAACGAATCTAAAACGAATCTTTTTTGGGAAGATCCATCCTCAAACAAATCAATTACCATACCATTACCCTTTGCTTCTCTCCCAAGGAAGTCGATTGTTTTTACAGGTAACTTTGCGCTCTTAAGTACTTCTTGAACTGCGGTATTTTCTTGCAGAGACTGTTCAAAAAACATCCATATTTCTCTAGAGGCATCGATGTCCATATTACCAGACGAACCAGGCCAATCATGGCCTCCTCCTTCAATTTTATAAAACCAAATTGCTGCGCTCGTACTGTTGTATTTCTCAACGTATACTTCACTCCCATCGCTGGTATTTAGATTCGGGAAATACGCAGACTCTAGTAGAGAACATTCATTATTTTCTACCCAAAAATCCAGAACCTCCTCTTGACCGGGATAAGGCCCCCAGAAAGAGTCGGTTAAATCGCCGTTGTACAAGGTTACCTCATCTTCTGTTCCGTGTATTTCTAAAATAGAAACAGCACTGGATGGAGAACAATTGTTGATAATTCCATTAAACATAGTGCCAGCCACAGAGCCTATAGCAGAGAAGGTTTGTGAGGCTTGGCAAGCCAATA
>CAWVTK010000180.1:0-3757 GCA_963933205.1 uncultured Flavobacteriales bacterium | reverse complement strand
GGGCATCGTTTATACCATCGCCAAACATCGTAGTGTTGCCATTTAATGTAAAGCGTTCAATTAATTCAATTTTTTCTTTAGGGCTTTGTTCTGCATATACACTGCTTACACCAATTTCTTTAGCTATTGTGTTGCATTTTTGCTGGCTGTCTCCGCTTAATAATACCGTTTCTAGGTTCTGCTGGTGTAAATATGTAATTAAGTCCTTTGCTCCATCCATCAACTGATCTTTAATAGCCAAGGATGCTATGAGTGTTCTGTTGATGGTAAGAAAGAGCTGGTATTTTTCTTTAAGATCTAGCTCTTCAATTTTAATGAATTTTGCAGAGCCAAATTGGTAAATATTTGCATCTGCATCTGTGGCCTCAAAACCCATTCCTTTAATTTCTTTGAGCGAAGTAAAAGAGATGTTTGAATTAAACGATTCGAAATGCTTACAAAGTGATTTTGCCACGGGATGTGCAGAATGCTTTTCCAACTCATAAATAATGGATTCAACAGGGTAGGAGTCTTTCCACTTTTTTACTTCGCTAACTTCAAAAGCACCGTTTGTTAGCGTTCCTGTTTTATCAAATACTACTTTTTTTGTTTTACTAAACAGTTCTATGGTAGAGCCTCCTTTAATAAGTATTCCGTTTTTTGCAGCTCTTCCAACTCCAACCATAACGGCAGTTGGTGTGGCTAAGCCCATAGCACAAGGACATGATATAACTAAAACAGCAATGGCTCTAAGCAAAGCATTTTGTAATTCTATTTCGAACAAAAAAAAGTTAAGTGTAAAAGTTAATAGAGCAATAAGTAAAACTAAAGGCACAAATACGTGGCTAATCCTATCGCCTAATTTCTGTATTTGTGGCTTGTCTTCTTGAGCATTACGTACCATTTCTATAATATTCGAGAGCACAGAATCATCTAGTGTCGAGCTTACTTTTAGTTTTATATTTCCATCCAAAAGAATGGTTCCCCCAACAACCTTTTGATGCAATGATTTAAATGCTGGGCTACTTTCACCAGTAATCATACTTTCGTCGATAGCGCAAGAACCCCATATTATTTCTCCATCAATCGGAATGGCTTCTCCTTGATTGACAATAAGTACATCTCCAATAACGAGCTCATCAATTAAACAGGCGACACTTTTACCCTTTACTTCTTTAAAGGCTTTAGTTACTTGTAGTTTTTGTAAAGAACTCAAAGCAGTAGTTGTTTTCTGTATCGCTCTTTTTTCGATGTAATTACCCAGAAGAACAAGCGTAATTATGGTAGCTGAGGTTTCGAAAAACAAGAACTGATGTACATCAATCGGATGAACTAGCCAACCGTATAAACTATATATATAAGCCGAAGTGGCACCCATAAGAATAAGAACATTCATATTTGGTTTTAAGTTAATAACCGACCTGTAGGCTGTTCTGAAGAAATAAAAATACCCAATACCAAGAACTGGAGTAGCCAAGGCCAACTGAAGATATGGGTTTTGTAAAACACTTTGCTCATTTACAAACATATGCCCTAAAAGAGGAAGGCTTAAGAACGCTGAAAAAAGTACAGAATAAATTAATTTAGTACTCTTTTGTGGATTGGTAGTTAGAAGCCTTGGCTTGTAGCCAATTTCTGAAATAAATCTTTTTATAGTATTGGATGTATATTTTTCAGATTCTATGCGAACCAAGCCACTAGCTATGTTTACATAGACCTTGTCGAGGCCTTTTTTAAGTAAATGTGACTTTATTCCATTGACACAGTTGACGCAATTAATTCCCTCTACTGTAAATTGATGTTTTGTCGACATTTGTTTTTATTTTAATCAAAAATAAGTCAATATTTAACTTCTCACAACTTCAAAATACAGGAATGTTTAAAGCTAAATATCTGATAATTAAAAAAATGAATTTTGGTAGTGTAAAATGTGCTAAACAATAGCATTTTTGTACTGTTATGATGATGTTATAAAAAATATAGTTCTATATTTGCACTCGTTAAAATGGTGGTTGTAGCTCAGTTGGTTAGAGCACTGGTTTGTGGTGCCGGGGGTCGTGGGTTCGAATCCCATCATCCACCCTAAACGTAAAGCCTCTTGAATTTATTCAAGAGGCTTTTTTAGTTTTAGGATTGGCAAATTTATAATCTGTTTATGGTTTGATGCTAAACAACAGATAAATAGATGTTTCACATTCAGTACTAAACGTGTCGCTATTCCTATAATAACCTTTATTTTTGCAAAAATATATTTTGATGAGCACTTTTGATCTCTTACCAATTACCAAACAACTGCGTAGTGCAATTGACGATTTAGGTTTTGTAAAACCTACACCTATACAGGTGGAATCTTTTCCGGTTTTGCGTTCGGGTGCAGATATAGTAGGTATTGCACAAACAGGTACAGGTAAAACCTTGGCTTATATGTTGCCTATTCTTCAAGACATTAAGTTTCAGAAAATAGACACTCCTCGTGTTTTGGTGCTTGTTCCTACAAGAGAATTGGTTTTACAAGTTGTAGATAGAATAAACGAATTTGCCAAATACATGAATGTTCGTGTGGTAGGAGTTTACGGTGGAACCAATATAAATACACAAAAAAAGGCCTGTGCTTTGGGTGTAGATATTGTTGTTGCTACACCAGGAAGGTTATACGATTTGGCAGCCTGTAGAGCATTGCAATTAAAAACGGTTAAACAGTTGGTTATTGATGAGGTTGACGTTATGCTAGACCTTGGTTTTAGAATTCAGTTGGCCAATATTTTTTCAATACTCCCCGAACGCAGACAAAACATTATGTTTTCTGCTACCATGACCGAAGAAGTAGATGCGCTGATAGATGCTTATTTTATTAAGCCCAAAAAGATATCCATTGCCTTAAGCGGAACTCCTCTAAACAATATTTCTCAAACCTGTTTTAGAGTTCGTAATTTCTATACGAAAGTGAATTTATTAAATCACTTATTACTAAATAAAGAGCTTTTTAGTAAAGTATTGATTTTTGTGCCAAATAAAAAACACGCCGATATGGTGTTTGAGCTTTTAGAAGAGCAGTATGCTTCCGAGCTTTGTGTAATTCACTCGAATAAAACTCAAAATTACCGCATACGTTCCATCAAGCAATTTGATGAGGGAATTAACAGAATACTTGTTTCTACTGACGTGATGGCACGTGGATTAGATTTAGATAAAATTTCTCATGTAGTAAACTTTAACACCCCTGTATTTTCAGAAAACTATATGCACCGTATTGGGCGAACTGGTCGGGCAGAAGAGAAAGGAAATTCTATTCTGTTTTTCACAGATAAGGAAGAAATCTCTAAAAATGAAATTGAATCCTTAATGGATTATCAAATTCCTCAATCGGATTTCCCTACAGAAGTTGAAGAGAACGAACAGCTACTTCCCGAGGAGAGAGACGTTGCTAAAATTAGTAAAAATCGGAGCACCGAAACAACACTTAGAGATGCCGGTTACCACGATAAAAAAGAGAAGAACCAAAAGGTTAATACTGGAGGTTCTTACCGAGTAAAATTAGCGAAAAAATATAAAAAATCTCAAACAAAAGGAGACATTATTGCCAACAGAAGAAGTAAGAAAAGACGTAAATAATGGCACTTAATATTGTTCTTTTTGAGCCAGAAATACCTAACAATACCGGAAATATTGGGCGTTTAAGTTTAGCAGCTGGCGCAAACCTACATCTTGTAAAACCCTTCGGATTTGAGTTAGACGATTCCAGAGTTAAAAGAGCCGGCTTGGATTACTGGAAACACAT
>CAWVTK010000179.1:0-3771 GCA_963933205.1 uncultured Flavobacteriales bacterium | reverse complement strand
GATATGCCTAAATGTTTTAGTGGTATCGGAAACTAGGAAATTGTTTAGCGGTACTTTAAGATTCTCAAACTCCAAAGTAATTTGATTTTGATGATCTATCGTTATTTGTCTAATAGAATCGATGGGCAATCTAAACACTTCGTAATTTTTATTTTTGGCAATAGGAATGGCATGCGCTCTGTACAATTCCTCCATCTTATTTAAAGGCTCGTCTGGGTAATGTATTAGTAAGAAGTCTTTATTGTTTGGCAAATCTTCTAAAATAGATTTTTGTTGAATTGGCTCAAAATAATATTCTAAGAGCTTCATGGTTTGAGGAATAGCCGTTCTACTTAGCAGGGTTGAACTGATGGGAAGTCCTGTTTTCCAGGAGGCTATACATGTATTTTTGATAACCCGACTAGAAGCTTTAATCCAGTATACTTCTGAGCCAACGTGAAAAAAAGGAATGGGAAGTATGGACTGAAAATCGTTGGTGTTGATTTGATTGATCCAATTCGTGTTTTGGTCAAGATTTGCAACATCCTCGAGCTCTGCAATTGAATTGTTTATTTTGGCTTGCTGTCCTTTTACGGTAAAAAAAGCTTCGACCATACCAAAGGATAAAGCAGCAACTAAAACACAAATGGACAGATACTTTCTTTTTTGTTTGTAGAATTTCCAAACAAGAAAATAGGCAATAATGTTCATGGTATAGTAAAACAGCCATGCAAATCGGCCGGAGGCTCTAAATTGTTTAAACGGCCCTGTATAATTAAACAACCATTCCAAATGCCAAGTAAATGGATAAGCAAAGCTGATGAGTAAAGCGATAAATGCACCAAGAAAAAGAGCATCTAAATACTGTATTCCGGTAAAGCTCAATCGCTCTGTTAGTGTTTTCTTTTTCCGTTTAAAATACTGAGCTAGTAAAACTAAAAAACTAATGGTAGCTGTTAAGCCAACGTAAGAGATTCCTTCAAACCTAACATAAGAGAATTTAAAGAAGGATCCGTAAGATTTTCCGAGTGGCAAGAATATAGATTCGGGAGAGGCTCTGCAATAAAAGAATCCCCAAGGGTAAGCAGTTCTATAATCTTCATAAGACAAGGTTAGCAAGGAAAATAAAAGGAATGGAATAATTAATTGAAAAAGTAAGTAAAGCAGGTTACTTGAGATTTTGTCCAATCTGTCTTTTTTAGTTGTAAAGCCATACACCAAAATAAAGAAAAGCCAAAAAGAAAACATGGCAAAAAAATAGGCTTGTACACTCAATGCTATCAAATTTACAGTGCCAATTACTATAGATAATTTATAGGACGGCTTGGAAAAAAACTTTTGTAACAGGTATAAATACAAGGGAAGAAAAAAGAGGTACGCTAAATTATAATGGCCTCCAAAACGATCTATTTGAGGAGATAAAAATACAATTATGTTTGCCACTAGCACCGAATAGAGCCAAGGCAGTTTTAAATTTACCAGTACTAAATACAACAAAACAACTCCTAAAACTAGGGTAAAAAGCATAAAAACATTTAAAATACCTACCAAATCTGCAGAGACATCGACACCAAAATTTGATAGAAATTTAAGTGTGTTTATAATTAGAGGTTGCCCACCGGTATACAGTACCGATTCTCCATAGGGATAGTTCATACTGGTGGTATGCAAATAAGTACTGTCGTATTTTAAATGATAGTAGGAATTATAGGTACTCTTTAGTCCATCTCCAGAAGACGAAAAGAAGGTGTTGTTTGGTGCGCTTAGTATTTTGCCATAAAAAGCAAACAACAAAAGGGTGGACACAAGTAGGCTCAATACAAAGCCAGAAATTTTAGACGATATTTTAAATTTCATCTTCATCATTTTAATTTAATTCATCCATAACAATATAGTGTGGGCGAGCCTTTACCTCATCAAATAAGTTTCCAATATAATCTGCTAGAATCCCTAACACAAAAAAAAGAATACTAAACATGGCGCTCATAAAAATGATGATGGTAGTGTATCCAGAAACGGGCTGGTCTATAAAATACATACCCAAAGAGTAAGCACCCACTATAAAACTAAAACAGCCAAAGAATGCTCCAACAAATATCCCAAGTCGTAAAGGTGCTTTTGAAAGAACAGATATTGCCGAAAAAGACAAGACCAGTAATTTGAAAAATGAATATTTACTTTCTCCTGCAATTCGTTTTGGAGCTGTAAATTCCATTTTCTCACTTTTAAAACCTATAATCTGAATAAGGCCTCGAAGAAATCGGGTACGTTCTCGGTAATCTTTGATTAAAATGGCAACTACTCTATTGGAGACGAGAAAGAAATCAGATGCATTGGGCTCTATTTTTATTTGCGCCAATTTATTTATTAAAAAATAAAAGAGTTTAGAAAATAAATTTGTTGCTACTCCACCATCGTTACGTTTGGAGCGAACCATATGAATAATGTCCGCTCCCGAACGAAAAGCTTGGTACATCTCTTTTAAACAAGAAGTTGGGTGTTGTAAATCGCAATCCATACAAATAGTTGCATCGGAATTTGAATAATCTAGTCCGGCTAACATAGCCGATTCATGCCCAAAATTTCTTGAAAAATTGAGCACCTTGATACTTGTATTCTCTTGAGCAATGTTTTTAAGAATCGAAAAACTGGAGTCTGTACTCCCGTCATTCACAAATATGATTTTGAAGCTTATGCCCAGTAATTCTAATTCTTTTTTTAATGCCGTATAACAAAGTAATACAGATTCTTCTTCGTTGTAAACTGAAACAATAATGCTAAGATCTACGCGTTCCATTTTTTTATTTATTTATTAAGCAATTTCTATTGGTCTATTGCTTTAGTTTTCTAACCTTTTCCTAAGTTTTCGTATTAATTAGGCTTTTGGTTTGATTGTTCTTTTAGTCTAATTACACAGTACAAACAGGTGCTAAAAAAATCTCTTACATAAGGAATGGCTGCTATTGCCTTAAATTGAACTCTTTGTTTTAGTCCAAATTTAACCTGGTAATTGGGGTTAATAAAATAGAGTGTTTTCTTTACAAACGCATACTTATTGTTATTTACCAGGTGTACGAATTTATTTATCCCAATGCCGGTTTCCTTAATTTCTACTAGGCTGTTTACAGTTCCCTGAGTTTCGCCAAATAATTTTAATACGCCTTTGTACAGCGTATTAGGTAGCAGATGAAAATAAGGTGTTTTGCTCAACAGTTTACTATTACAAACTTGCTGATGCCCACCAAAGGGCATGCACCAGGGCGGAAATCCGAAGAAAACCAATCCATCTTGTTTTAGAAACACTTTTAAATGTTTAAAAAATTGATCTTGGTTGTGTATGTGTTCAATAACATCTCTCAACATAATAAGATCAAAACGACCAATATCCTGAGCATTTAGCTTGTATACATCTTCATTTAAAAAAATGGCCTTCGAATTTTGATAATGCTCGCTTGTAAATTGCTTGGCCTCCTCTATCCTCTTACTACTTAAATCAATGCCCACCACTTCGCAACCTAAATCTATAAAGGGAGCTAAGTTTCCGCCTTCTCCACAACCAATTTCGAGTACTCTTAGCTCTTTGGTTATTGCTTTATAGTCCGATATATAAGGCATTATGTATTTTGTTGTTGTAATGGCTTGCTCGCTAAAATACTGACTCCTATTTGTATGTCTTTCCTGCATTAATTAATTTATTAACTCGAAGTAGTTGTATGGTTAAATGTAAATATATCAATTATTGAATGTAAATAAATTTATAAGTCCAAAAAGGATTTTAAATATGCGAAGTAC
>CAWVTK010000178.1:0-3794 GCA_963933205.1 uncultured Flavobacteriales bacterium | reverse complement strand
TTTTTCATATAGTTTATGGCTAAACTCCTCTTTGGTATTGTTTTTGATGATGCGTCGAATTTTCTCAATCTTAAAGTCATACATTAGCATATATCTTTTAGCGATTGTTTTATGAAAAATCTATTTTTTATTGTTTTGATTGTTGTTTCTATCTACGAATCTAAAGCCCAGGTATCTACAACTGATTTAATTGCAAAAAGCGATTCAATTGCCCAGAATAAATCTTACGATTTGGCAGAAGCGTTTTTAGTAAAGCAATTGCGATTAAAGACTGACGAAAAAAGTCAATTTTTAATTCTGGCTCAACTTTGCAGACTTTCAAAAACGAATACTAAAATTAGTGAAACAATTAAGTATGGACATAGGGCTCTGAAAAATGATTTTAATAAGTTTAGCGCTTTGGAGTCTTATGGAGATGTTCTTTACAACACCTCTGTAGCCAAATTTAAACTAGGAGAGTTAGATTCTGCTTTTGTATATGCAGAAAGTGCATTAAAAAATAGAACCTTAAATTTAAGTGAAAATCATAAAAAAATTACACAAAACTTAATAGCACTTGGGGCTTACCACAATAGTGCTGGAAATGCTGCATTAAACATAAGTTACAAAGAAAAAGCACTAAAGCTTGCTTTAAATGCAAGCCCCCTAAATTACAACAGCTTAGTAAGTTCTTACTTTTCTATAGGGAATGCTTACCAGGCAACACATAATTTAAACAAAGCAAAAGAGAATTACGATACTGCCTTAAGCTTTTACAAAGATAGCTTGGCTACCAACTTAGAATTTAAAGGACATATTTTCAATGCTATTGGTGTGATTTTAGAATATCAGAGAGATTATTTAAGCTCAGAAAGTTACTATATAGAAGCCGTAAATATTTTTAAGTCCTGTAACAATCTTTATTTAAGCTCTTTAGCCTATAGTAATCTGGCAAACAATTACTCTAATACAGGAAAGTATTTTGAAGCCAAAGAAATTCATAAGAAAGTGATTTCCTTATTTGAAACAGAGGAATTCAACAACGATTTAGCCTGGAGATATTTCAACCTAGGGGCAGCACACATACAGTGCCTGGAATACGATAGTGCTTTGGTGGTTTTAGAGAAAGCAAAAAAGGTAAATATTGAGATTTCAAAAACGAGTAACGAATTGTCTACACTCATTTCAAACCATCTTGCTTCTACCCAGTTGGAACTAGGTAATTTTAAAAAGACTGAGCTTGAATTAAATGAGTCTATTAAAATAGCAAAAGAATTGTATGGAGAGAAGGACGCAGATTTAGCAGAGGCTTACTATTTAATAGCAAAAAGTAAATTTGAGCAAGAAGAATACGCCAAAGGTCTCGAGTTCTTAATAAAAGCAGAAGAGGCTTTAACGATCACCACGTTTAATAATTTAGAATACCATGAAGTGGTTATTTCTAAAACGCTCTTACTCAATATTTACATCCTTAAAGAAGAAGTTCTTTGGGAAGAATACAAGACCAGTAAGGATGTTTTTTTCCTTAAATCATTGTACAAATCTTCAATTGTTTCAATTAGATTATGTGAGCTTATTGTTAATTTCTACGAACATGAAAATGCGAAATTGGAAATTTTTAATGCTATTAATGATAATTTATACTTAGGTATTATAGCCTGTAAAGAACTGTACGATATTTCTAAAGATGAGAAATACATAGAGCAGGTCTTAAAGTTTTTTGAATTTGAAAAGTCGTTCTTATTAAAACAAGAATACAAGGATTTAAAAGCAAAACAGAACAATCAAATACCAGAGGCTCTAATTTTAAAAGAAGAACAGTTAAAAAGAGCTATTTCGCATCAACAAAGCTTGCTGTTTTCAGAGAAAAGTCCAAAATCAGAAAATTCAAAAAAAATCGGTACAAACATTTTTAATCTTAAACACGAACTCTCAGCGTTTTTAGATAAAATGGAGTTGGATTATCCACAGTATTATATTCAAAAATACCAAGAGGTAGAGCTCGATATTAAAACACTGAGAGATGACTTAGATAAAGATGAATTAGCACTCGAATACTTTCAATACAAAAACGAAGTTTTTTCAATAAGCATTAACAAGCAGGGTAGTCGTTTTGAAAAAAACACCGTGCCCAATTTAAATGCAAAAATAAATGCCTATAATTTAGCTATTTCTAACTCAAACATACAAGAATACAGCGAGCTTGCTTTAGAACTTTATACCTGTCTACTTAAAAACCACATACACAACGACTCTATTAATCAACTAACCATTGTACCCAGTAAATCAATTTCCTATTTAAGTTTTGATACTTTTGTAACAACAAAACCTAAGAATTTAAAATACAATGAAATTGATTATTTAGTACTAAAAAAATCAATTTCTTATAGGAATTCACTTCAAAAAAACAAAAATATAAGAGCACAAGCAAAAGAGGTATATCTAGGGATTTGTCCTGAGTTTACAGACGATAACAAACATCACTTAAAGGGGGCTCTTAATGAAGTCATTTCTATTTCTAAGGAATACGATGGCACTATATTATCTGAAAAGAAAGACTTAAAAAAGAACCTCCTAATAAAACTTCCCGATTACAAAATAATTCACTTTGCAACCCATGCAACTGTAAATGAGCTAGACTCTAAATATTCGAACTTGATGCTTAGCTCTGACACTTTACAAAAAAATAGACTACATGCTTACGAAATACAAAACACAAAAATAAACGCAGATTTAGTAATCTTAGGCGCTTGTAATACGGGTATTGGTAAGCTAAAAACAGGAGAAGGCTTGGCTAGTTTGGCAAGGAGTTTTAATTACGCCGGTGCAAAATCTGTTCTTCTAGGTTTATGGGCATTGCCAGATATGGCTACCTCTAAGATCATCAAACACTTTTGCACAGATTTAACCGAACATAAAAAAGGAATAGCCTTGAGAAATGCAAAAGTAAAGTACATAGAAAATTCAGACGAGTATACTGGAAATCCAAAGTATTGGGGTGGGCTAATTTTAATAGGAGAAAACGATCCTTTAGACCTTAAGTTAACGGTAAAACAAAACACAAATTACTTAATCTATTTAGTCCTTGTGTCTTTTCTTTTTTTACTTTTATTAAGAAGAAAGCTCGTGTAATAATCTATCTGCAGTAGCAGAAAAAGAACTTTTATCTCTAATAATTTCTTTCAATAACCTTTCGGTTTGCTTAAATTCATCTAGTTGTAAAAAAACCAAAGCAAGGTACCATTTACGTTGATTGATGAATGACCCACTCTCACTATTCATTAGTTCAAACTGTACTTTTGCACTCACAAAATCATCGTTTGACATTAATGCTAATCCTTTATAAAACAATAGATCATTTTGCAATTCTGAATATTGTAGAATTCCATTAAATGCGCTTATTGCTTCTTTATAATGCATGGAGTCGTACTGATTCATTGCTTGATAAACCTCATCTAAATTCTGATTCGTTGATCGTGTAACGGGTGCAATTACATTCGGATAAACTTCAAAGTATTGCGCATACAACAATTGATGATTATTTGGAGTATTTGAGAAGAAACAGAAGTATGCAGCAGCCAATAAAACAAATGATAAAGCCGCAAAGGTGGCTACTTTTCGCTTAAATCGGATTAATTGAGAGGTGTTGTTTTTAGAATTGTATTGCGCTTCATAGGATAAAAACTGGCTTCTTAATTTTTCTGAGCGCGCCTTGTTTAAAACCTTAAAGATTACATCGAACTGCCTAACCTCTTCAGCAAAATCAGTGTCTTTAATAAGTTGCTCATTGAAAAATTCTAGTTCTTCCTTAGATA
>CAWVTK010000177.1:0-3818 GCA_963933205.1 uncultured Flavobacteriales bacterium | reverse complement strand
CACTCAAGTCTTTTCCTGAAATTATTTTGGATTCCACTACATATTTGTTAAACATTTCCTGAGCGTTATCGCGAGTTGCCTCTACGTTAATCGCACCTAAAATATTGATCATTTTTTTGTCAGAAGTATTTTTATCTTGACGAGACTTTAGTCCTTGAGACGCTACTGCTAACAATGTACCAACTACAACTACCATAATGATGGCAAAGGTGAAGGTATATCCGTTACTATTTTTATTGATTGCCATATCTCTGAATTAAGCCGTTTTTACTCGTTTCATTCTTCTTTTAATGTTTGCTGCAACCACATAATGGTCTATTAAAGGTGCCATAACATTCATAAATAATATCGCCATCATAATTCCTTCTGGGTAAGCCGGATTAACAACGCGTATTAAAATACCTAAAAGTCCAATTAAAAAACCATAAATCCATTTCCCTGTATTTGTTTGTGCAGCAGATACAGGATCTGTAGCCATAAATACTACACCAAATAAGAATCCACCTAAGCAGATTTGATGTATCGGATTTATTTTTAATAAGTAATTTGTACTTTCTATAGATCCAGAGAAGTAGTTAAAGATTAAGCCCATTACAATACCTCCAACAATTCCAGATACTATAACTCTCCAAGAACCAATTCCTGTAGCGATTAAGTAAGCGGCACCTACAAGTATAAGCAGTGCAGATGTTTCTGAAGCTGAACCCGGTATTGTACCAATAAAGCTTTCGAGTAAGGAAGGAACTTTATCAACCAATCCATTGTATGCGTCAGATAATGCGGTAGCACCAGAGTAACCATCTACGGGCATTTCATTGTTTAAAGAAACCCAAACTTTATCTCCAGACATTACTGTTGGATAGGCAAAGTATAAAAAAGCTCTAGCAGTTAAGGCAGGATTTAAAATATTCATTCCTGTTCCACCAAAAACTTCTTTTCCTATTACAACTGCAAAGGCAACAGATATTGCAAGCATCCAAAGAGGTAAATCTGCAGGCATTATCATAGGAATAAGTAAACCTGTAACTAAGTACCCTTCATTAACAGAGTGTCCTCTTGAAATGGCAAAAGCAAATTCAATTCCTAAACCAACTCCATACGAAACAATAATCATAGGAAGTACTCTTAGAGCTCCGTATATAAATGCTTCAATTATAGCAGGCTCTGTAGTTCCGATTGCAATAAAGTGCTGGTATCCTATATTCCACATTCCAAAGATAAGAGCTGGAAGTAAGGCTAAAATAACACTAAACATTGTTCTTTTAAGATCAATGGCATCGTGTATATGAGATCCTGATTGCGATGTGTGATCGGGAACAAATAAGAACGTTTCAAATGCGTCGTATGCTGGATATAGCTTTTCAAGCTTTCCACCTTCCTCGAAGTGAGGCTTTATACCGTTAAGTACATTTTTGAATAATTTCATGGTCTTGTTTTTAGCTACATTCTTTTTTTACCAAATCCAAGCCTTCACGAAGAATCTCTTGTACAGGGATTTTTGAGGTGCAAGAAAACTCACAAAGAGCTAGATCCTCTTCGGCAACTTCATAAATACCTAAATTCTCCATCAAATCTATATCACCAATCATGATGGATTTAATAAGATGTTGTGGATGAATGTCCATAGGAAGTACTGCTTCGTACTGCCCTGTAACTACATAGGCACGTTCCTCTCCATTCATATTAGCAGAAATTGGGTATTCTTTCTTAGGATTCATCCAAGAGAAAAAGGTTCTGGATAAGGAGAATTTACTTAAACCGGGTAGTAACCAGCCTAAAAATTCTTGTTCCTTTCCTTCGGGAATTACAGATATTTCGTTGTGGTAAAAACCTAAGTTTCCATCCGCAGCAATATGATTACCTGTAAGCACATTACCACTAATGTACCGGCTTTCACCTGGCTTAATATTGTCTTTGGTCATGGTAGAAATAGCGGCACCTTGCATACTTCTGTAGTACCGAGGTTTTTCTACTTGTGCACCAGCTAAAGCTACTAAACGAGTTGCGTCGTATTTACCTTGACTAAACAAACGACCTATGGCAATAACATCTTGTGGATACATGTACCAAACCACTTCACCTTTATTAATTGGATCTATGTGGTGTATTTGTACGCCTACATTACCTGCAGGGTGAGGGCCAGATACGTTATTGATTTGTACTCCTTTTGCACTTGTAAATACCGAAGAAGAGTTTGAATTCCCGTCTAGATTTAAGTGTGTTGTACCTTCTGTTAATTTCGAAACGATGTCTATACCAGCCTGGAATTCGTTTTCCATTCCGTGTAAAACAAAATCGCTATCGCAAGCAAGAGGAGCAGAGTCGAATGCAGAAATAAACACGGACTTTGGCATGTCGGCTGGATTTGCGATGACCGCGAAAGGACGCTGTCTTACAAAGGGCCATAAACCGGCAGCTAACATCTGTTCGATGATTTGCTCGCGTGTTATATCTGTTGCTTTTGCTTTAGAAAATTCTTTGTAGGTGATTTCGGCATCTGCTTTTACCACAACCGAAAGAATTTTTCTTTTTTCACCGCGACGTATTTCCGAAACTTCACCACTTACAGGAGAGGCGATTGTTACAGTAGGATTTTCTTTATCGTAAAATAAAGAGCTTCCTGCTTGTACCTTATCGCCAACTTTTACTGTTAGTTTTGGTTTTAATCCCGTAAAATCGCTCGGCTTTACAAGGTAATATTCCGAAGTTGGAATATTGGCGTATACGCGATCAGCTGATCCAGTCAACTTAATGCTTACACCTTTATTTATACGAATGTCTTTAGACATGCCTTATTTTAGAGATTGATTAATCCTAGTTTTGAGTTGCAAAAGTATGTATTTTAAGGCGTTTTATGAATAGCTCTTATTTATTTAGAATGATTTAATATAAGCCACCTTTTTTTATTCTTTCAAAGATAAAATAAAATGTATTTTTATGGAATAAAATAAGACAGAAAGTGAGAAATATCTTTAAAATAATTTTGGCAATGTTCTTCACCTTTTTTACAGAGGTAATTGCTCAGCCAGAATGGAATTATGGTCAAGTTTTGGAAGACTCTATACACAGCATTAATGCTAAATCGGTTCTGTTAACTCCAGCAGAATCTTTAGTTGATTTTCCATTATTTCCGATTAATTCTTCTCAAATTTTGCGCTTACAATTCGACGATTTACAAGTAAATGCAAAAGATCTTATGTATTCTTTTACGCATTGCAATGCAAATTGGTCGGTTTCGGATTTACATTCGAGCGAATTTTTAAATGGTTTTGCCGATAATTATATTTACAACTACGATTTTTCTTTTACAACCAAACAATCTTATGTGCATTACGAATTGGCTTTTCCTAACAATGATTTTACTTTTACCAAAACAGGAAACTATGTGATTACAGTTTACGATCCTGAGGCTAATAATGCTGTTTTATTTACCAAGCGTTTTATGGTATACGATACACGTTTAATTATAGGTGCAAAAGTGCAACAGGCTACTTTAGCCGAAGGGAGGTACACGGATCACGAGATTGACCTGACGGTTCGCTTTACTAATATTGATTATGTAAACCCAATTCAAGATGTTCATGTAGCCATATACCAGGGGCATCGATGGGATAATCCAATTACCGACCTAAGGCCAAGTTTTGTTGAACGCAAGCGCTTGGTTTACGATTTTGAGGAAGAATCTAGCTTTGAGGCTGGAAATGAATACCGTTTCTTCGACACCAAAAGTGTACGTTTTAATACAGAAAGGGTTCAAAAAATTATTTACGATTCTACCGACTTGGTTCTTTTATACCCAGATTACCCAAGAGCAAACC
>CAWVTK010000176.1:0-3822 GCA_963933205.1 uncultured Flavobacteriales bacterium | reverse complement strand
TTAGTAATTACTCAGGTAATGCATTACAAATAGCTGTAATGGGAGACGACACAACTACAGACGAAAAAGATGGGTTTGACGAAGGAGAAGAAATCGTATGGTTTGCTTTATCGACTAGCGACTCAATAGTATACAATGCTTCCATATCGGCTGATGCAGTAGCGAATACATATAGTACAAATGGAGTAAACTTCATTTCGGCATTCAATATAAGCTCTGTAATTCCTGGATGTATGGATGCTACAGCTTGTAATTACAATGTAAATGCAAACGAAACTGATGAATCTTGTACCTATGCAGTATCAAACTTTGATTGTGAAGGCAATTGTATTGATACCGACAATGATTCAATTTGCGATACAGATGAAATTTCTGGCTGTCAAGATGAGACGGCTTGTAATTTCAATACAAATGCTACAGATAATGATTCTTGTGAATTTGCAGTGGGTAATTGCGATACATGTTCAGGCGAAACAAACGGTACTGGTACCGTAATAGATAACGATGCAGATGACAATGGAATATGCAATGCAGATGAAGAAGGTGTTTGTTTTGAACCAAATGCATGTAACTACAACGCAAATCCAATAAACGAAATCGATAATTCATTGTGTATTTATACTACAGGAACTTGTGATACTTGTACTGGCGATGAAGATGGAACAGGTACAATTGTAGACAATGATGAAGACAATGACGGCGTTTGTAACGACGATGAAATAATTGGATGTACAAACATAGAAGCATGTAATTATAATGAATTAGCTACCGAAAGCGATGACAATTGTATACTAGCTATTGGCTGTGAAACTTGCGATGGAAATGGCGGTGTTTTAACCAATGATGCGGACAATGATGGGATTTGCGATGAGGATGAATTAGTCCTATTAGGATGTATGGATGTGCTTGCATTCAACTATTCTATGGAAGCTAATACAGATGATCAAACCTGTCTTTATGATGTAGTAGTAGACTTTACAACCTCTAGTACGAACACAACAACAAACTACAGCGTTACAATAGACTCTATAAGTTTAACATTAGGAACTGCTGCAATTACCCTTGGTGATGTTGTAGGTGGTTTTTATATTGTAAACGGCGAACTTTATTGCGCTGGAACCAATACTTGGACCGGTAACGACTTTAGCCTAAATTTATGGGCAGACGATCCTGCCACAGAAGCAATTGATGGGGTAACAGAAAACACAACAATTTACTGGATCGTACAACAAGAAGCAACACTATTTAATTACCTAATAGATCTTACAATTGTTTATGCTCCAGGTGCAACCTTTGTAACACAAATGACCTTAAACGAAACCATAGTTATTGGTTGCGAAGATGAAGCAGCTTTTAATTACAACAGCGCTAGTACTATTAGCGATGGAGCATGTGTTGATGTATTGTATGGCTGTTTAGAAATGGACGCTTGTAACTACAGTATGGAAGCTAATACAGCTGATGAATCGTGTTATTATATAGATGCCAGCATTGCAGACTTTATAGTTAATGTACCACTTACCGTTACAAGTAATGCATCAAACCCAAGTTATACTTGGTTTTTAAATGATGTTTTACAAGGGGATACAACCAATACATATACACCCTACGTAAACGGAGTTTATATGGTAACTATTACAGATGAGTTTGGTTGTGAAGCATCTACAACATACACACTCGAAGACATTGGGCTTGAAGAGAACTTAGCTAGTCAAGTTAACATTTATCCAAATCCAGCATCTGCCTATTTAGAAATAAGCTCAAATACTCAAATAATAGAGAAAATTGAAATTATTTCTATCACAGGAAAACGGATGCAAGAATATCAGGTAAACGCTAAGAAATTTAAAATACAACGAACTGAACTAGCCAATGGGCTTTACTTTGTAAAAGTTCTTACAAACACTCAAGAATTTACAAAACAAGTTGTATTCCAATAAGAATATACATCACAAATAAAAAAGGCTCTCGAAAATTCGAGAGCCTTTTTTATTTTAAGTACATTTTATAAGGAACCACTAGGATTCTAATTCTGCTAAATATCTTTCGGCTTCTAAAGCAGCCATACAGCCACTACCAGCAGCAGTAACAGCTTGCCTGTAAATTTTATCTTGAATATCACCAGCTGCAAAAACTCCTTTAATGTTGGTTTGAGTAGAATCTGCTTTGGTGGTTAAATAGCCTACCTCATCCATGTCTAATTGATCAACAAATAAATCAGAATTTGGTTTATGACCAATGGCAACAAAGAAACCTGTACAGGAAACTTCTGAGGTAGTACCCGTTACATTGTTTCTTACCCTTACGCCCTCTACAGCTTTTTCACCCAAAATCTCATCGGTTTCTGAGTTGTACATTACCGTAATATTTTTGGTTTTCGAAACTCTATGTTGCATAGCCTTAGAAGCACGCATTGCATCTTTTCTCACCAACATAGTAACCTTTGTACAAAGCTTAGCTAAATAAGTAGCTTCTTCTGCTGCAGTATCTCCAGCTCCAACAACAACTACTTCTTGACCTTTGAAAAAGAAACCATCGCAAACTGCGCATGCAGATACTCCAAAACCATTCAATCGTTCCTCAGACTCTAAGCCCAGCCATTTAGCCGATGCACCTGTGGAGATAATAACCGTATTGGCTAAAACCGTTTTAGTTCCATCAATCTCTATTTTATGAGGTGATCCATCTTTAGAAAACTCACATTTAGTTGCATAACCAAAACGAACATCGGTACCAAATCGTTCGGCTTGCTTTTGCATGTCAACCATCATATCTGGCCCATTTGTACCATCGGGATAACCTGGAAAATTATCTACTTCCGTTGTATCCGTTAATTGTCCGCCAGGCTTCAATCCTGTGTAAACAACAGGTTTTAAATCTGCTCTAGCAGCATAAATTGCCGCAGTATAACCAGCAGGACCTGAACCTATTATAAGGCATTCAATTTTTTCTATCTCTTCCGTCATTTTATTGTATTTTAGTTTGATAAAAGTAAGCAATGAACACTAAATTAAAAACTTTATTTTCAACTATTATATTCCTTTTTAGCGGATTAAATACTTGTAAAGCTCAAGAGTATACAAAGTACTATATAGAGGATTCTAGCTCGAGTTTTATGAGTAAAGAAGAGCTGTTAGATACTGTAAAAGCAAAAACTATTAATTTAGATTTGCTCAACGCTGCTATATTTCATCTAACAAATATCGAAAGGAATGAACTTAACTTGCCTATATTAAAGTTTGGCAGCCAACTTTACGAGTCCTCACAATTGCATTCTAATAAAATGATTCAATTGGACTTTTTTAGTCATACGAATAAATTTGAAAAACAGTGGAAAGAACCTAAGGATAGAATTCTTCATTTTGAAAACAAGTACAACTCTTTGGGCGAAAACATCTTGGAAAACAATCTACTAAATTATAAAGGCAAAGCTTTAAATTATAGAATAGAAGAACGAGAAAATGGCGAAATTAGATACCTAGACCAAAAAGGAGTTCAAATAAACTATTCCACCTACTTTCAACTAGCAGAAAGACTCGTCCAGCAATGGATGGATTCCAAACCTCATAAAAAAAATATACTGAGCAAATCTTATTCATTACTTGGCTGTGCATGTGCTATTAATCCAGCTAAAACACCAATTATGATAAGATGCACACAAAACTTTGGGCGCTTATAGGTTGATTTTTAACAACTTAAAATATACTGAAATAATACATTGGTACATTTGCTATATCTGTGCTATTGTATATATTTGCACCACAATTGTTCGGGGTGTAGCGTAGCCCGGTTATCGCGCCTCGTTTGGGACGAGGAGGTCGC
>CAWVTK010000175.1:0-3913 GCA_963933205.1 uncultured Flavobacteriales bacterium | reverse complement strand
AAAACTTCGAAACAGTAAAACACAAACGTGCCATGCTTTCTTTAGGAAATACTTATTCCGAAGAAGATTTAAGGGACTTTGACAAACGCGTTCAAAAAACCATAACAGAGACGTATTCTTATGTTTGCGAACTCAAATACGATGGTGTTTCTATAAGCTTGCATTACGAAAATGGAGCGCTAAAACAAGCTTTAACACGCGGAGACGGTTCTCAAGGGGATGATGTGACAGCAAATGTGAGGACCATAAACAGTATTCCTTTGAAATTGCAGGTAAATACTCCTGCAGAGTTTGAAATTCGAGGAGAAATATTTATGCCGCACAAAGGGTTTGAAGATATGAATATGGATAGGGTAGAAGCAGGATACGATGCTTTTGCTAATCCAAGAAATGCTACTTCAGGTACCTTAAAAATGCAAGATTCATCTGTGGTGGCTTCCCGTCCTTTAGACTGTTATTTGTACCATGTTCTTGGAGAACGCTTATCGACTGATTCTCATTTTGAAAAATTACAAGAAGCTAAAAAATGGGGTTTTAAAATTCCTTCAGAATCTAAAAAGTATCCGTCAATAGATGGCGTATTGGAATTTGTTGAACATTGGGAAACCGCACGTAAACACTTACCCTACGATATTGATGGTATTGTTATTAAAGTAGACAGTTCTTTGCAACAAGAAGAGCTCGGTTTTACAGCCAAATCTCCTCGTTGGGCTATTTCGTATAAATTTAAAACAGAACGTGTTAGTACTGTTTTAAGAGAAATAACTTACCAAGTTGGTCGCACAGGTGCTATTACACCCGTAGCAAATTTAAAACCGGTACAATTAGCTGGTACTGTTGTAAAAAGAGCTTCCTTACACAATGCCGATCAAATTGCCAAACTAGATGTTCGCGAGGGAGACACCGTTTTTGTTGAAAAAGGTGGAGAAATTATTCCTAAAATTATTGGAGTTGATCTTAAGGACAGAGACTTGTTTTCCAAGCCTACCACATACATAAGTAACTGCCCAGAATGCGCTACTTTACTTGTTCGAAAAGATGGAGAAGCACAGCATTATTGCTTAAACGATAGAGCTTGCCCACCACAAATTAAAGGAAAAATTGAACATTTCATCAGCCGCAAGGCTATGAATATTGATGGGTTGGGAACTGAAACAATTGATCAATTTTTTAAAGCAGGTTTATTAAATACGATAGCCGATTTATATTCCATAACTAAGCAAGAAATACTCCCTTTAGAGCGTATGGCAGAAAAGTCTGCAAATAAAGCTCTTGCAGGTATAATAGAATCTAAGTCAGTGCCTTTTGAAAGAGTACTTTACGCCTTAGGTATTCGGTACGTAGGAGTTACTGTTGCTAAAAAATTAGCCTACCATTACCAAAACCTAGAGAATTTGCAAAATGCAGATTTTGAAAACTTGATTAAAGTAGATGAGATTGGTGAACGCATAGCGCAGAGTTTAATTCTATGGTTTCAAGATCCTGTAAATGGTAAACTTATTAAGCAGTTAAAAGAAGCTAAGGTTCAATTGCAAATTGATGCCGCCATATTAGCAGACCGCACGCATGTTTTACAAGGACAATCTTTTGTAATTTCTGGTGTGTTTATAAACCACTCTAGAGACGAGCTTAAAAAGTTAATTGAACAGAATGGTGGTAAAAACACCAGTTCTATTTCTAAAAAAACATCCTATCTTGTGGCTGGTAATAATATGGGGCCAAGTAAACGCGAAAAAGCAGAAAGCTTGGCTGTTTCCATAATATCTGAAAATGAATTTATCGACTTATTAAAATGAGTTTACTTACAGACATAAAACATTGGTTTGGGACTTGGATGCTCAAACGCTCAGATTTAGAGGAGCAGAGAGTACATCAAGTTTTTAATTTAACAGGAGCCAATAGAGTTTCTATTTTATTTGATGCTACTGAGACTGAAAACATTCAAACAGTAAAGTCGTTTGTAAATTCTATTTCTAAAGGAAAACAGGCTGTTTCTGTTTTGGGTTATGTCAATAAAAAAGACAAATCTTTTGAGCATATGTCTATTTTACATTTCGATTTTTTCTCTAACGAAGAGCTTAACTGGTATGGAAAACCACAAGGCATGGTGATAGATAATTTTTTAAAAGAAGATTTCGATATTCTAATTGACCTTACCCTTGCCAATTTTTACCCATTAACGTATTTAGCAGTCGCATCTCCATCTAAATTTAAAGTTGGCAGAAGCAGAGCAGATGTTAGCGTGTTTGATTTAACAATTGACCACAAAAAAGACGCAAGTTTAGAAATACTCATTAAAGAAATCACCCATTATTTAAATAGAATTAAGCCTTTATGAAATCAGTATTAATAGGGACAGGAGTTGCCATGGTAACGCCATTTAAGAAAGACAGAAGTATTGATTTTAATGGCCTGGAAAATTTAGTAGAATACTTAATAGACGGTGGCGTAGATTTTTTAGTTTCTATGGGTACCACTGGAGAGAGTGCAGTTTTGTCTCAAAAAGAAAAAGACGAGGTTGTTTCTTTTACAAAGAATAAAGTTAACGGGCGTCTTCCGTTTGTACTTGGCTTAGGAGGTAACAATACTGCTGCAATTGTAGCACAAATAAAGAATACAGATTTTTCGGGTGTTGACGCCATTCTATCTGTTTCTCCTGCTTACAATAAACCTACACAAGAGGGTGTTTATCAGCATTTTAAAGCTATTGCAGAGGCTTGTCCAGTTGGTGTTATTCTTTATAATGTACCTGGCAGAACGAGCTCTAATATGGATGCTCTTACCACGCTTAGATTGGCTAATGATTTTGAAAATATTGTGGCCATAAAGGAAGCTTCCGGAAATATGGAACAAATAATGCATGTTTTAAGAGACAAGCCTAAAAATTTTAAAGTCTTGTCTGGTGATGATGCCCTGACTTTACCAATGATTTTAATGGGTGCAGAGGGCGTAATATCGGTACAAGCGATGGCATTGCCAAAGGATTTTTCGGATATGGTTCGTGCCGGTTTAGTAGGAGCTAATGAAAAAGCAAGAGCATTACATTATCCACAATTAGAAATCATAGACCATTTGTTTGCAGAGAGCAATCCTGCGGGAGTTAAAGCCTGCCTAAAAATAAAGGGTATTTGCCAAGAATATGTTAGACTCCCATTGATTGAAATAACCAGAGCTCGTTATAAGCTTCTCGAAAACCTTTTAAACTAAAATGGCTCCGAAAGGAGCCATTTTAGTTTAAAATAAAGAATAATTAATCACAGGTGTATACTGTTGTTGTTATAGTATAAGTTGGCGAAAACGGATTTAATTGTAAGGAATCAATTTGTGTTGGATTGCTTAAAACACGTTCCAATTGATTGTCACAAATCTTTAGCATGGTTAAAAATGCTTGAGACTGCTGTTGGCCGTTCTCCTCTGTAGTAATTATAGCATCACAAGTCATACAGGTTTCATCGTCTTTATCTTCGCAGGAACATAGGAAGCATAGAGCGAAACACAAAGCCACCATCAATTTTTGCATATTCAGCATATCATTTTATTTAAAGGTTCTACTAGCATTCTGTATTCAATACATTACCTAATATTGTAGGAGTTTACTTATGAACATGAACTAATTATCGTCAAATGATTTTAACTTATCTTCATTTACAATTAGGCCACTTTGAAGTAATTTGTAAAGTTGATTAATAGCATTCTATTGTCGTCACACTGCTGTTACTGTTGTGTATAATTTGTCCGTCGAGTTTGTTTATGGCATCGCCGCAGTACTCTTTATGGCTAACACTTGTAATTAACTCATTTAATGTTGTTGTTGTCGTACATGTTTTACAAATTTCTTCATCTTCTTTATTACATGAAGTAAAGCCAATAAATAGTACTGTAGTTATAAATATTTTTTTCATGTTTTATTTAT
>CAWVTK010000174.1:0-3946 GCA_963933205.1 uncultured Flavobacteriales bacterium | reverse complement strand
TTTTAATTAGTATTTATTTTGACATAAATGTAATAATATAATTAGTTGTATTACTAATAAATTAAGATTTATTATTTAATGGTGTATATTTTCTCAGAAACAAATACAGCACGAATAAAATTAAATAGCTAGCTTTAGGCTTTAATAAAAAAGACATGAACAAACCGATACTTAGCCTGCAAGAGGCTACCATTTTTCAGAAAGACCACATGGTTCTCGACAAGGTAAATTTTGACTTGGTTGCTGGAGGTTTTACTTACCTAATTGGCAAGACCGGCTCTGGTAAAAGTAGTTTGTTAAAAACCATTTACGGAGATTTAAGCTTGCAAGAAGGAGAAGGACAGGTGGCGGGTTTTAATTTAAGAGAACTTAAAGAAAAGGACATTCCTTTTTTAAGACGAGGTATTGGAGTGGTTTTTCAAGATTTTCAATTGCTTTCTGATCGGTCTGTACACGATAATTTACTTTTTGTTTTAAAGGCAACTGCCTGGAAAGATTCTGCTAAAATAGATGCACGAATAGACGAAGTATTGTCGCAAGTAAACATGCAAACCAAAGCGTATAAAATGCCTCATGAGTTGTCTGGTGGTGAACAGCAGCGCATTGCCATTGCCCGAGCTTTATTAAACGAGCCCGATTTATTATTGGCAGACGAGCCAACCGGAAATTTAGATCCTGAAACGTCTAGAGAGATTATGGAAGTTTTAAAAGGAATACAAGCAAAAGGTAAGGCCATATTTATGGCTACGCACGATTACTCGATCATCAACGATTTTCCATCGCAAATGATTAGATGTATTAATGGGACTGTGGTGCCGGTGGAAAAATTATAGCGTCCATTTTAGCTGCCTCCAAAGAGTTGTCGTAAGATTTTAAGAGTTCTGTACGCTTTTGTATGTCTGAGTCTTCAAAAGGAATTTTTTGCAATTCTTTTATTTTACGAAGCCATTCTTTTTGATTATTGACAATATAACACGCTTTTTCTAAGCCTGTTTTGTTAACCATTTTTGTGTTTACCACACAATGTCTTCCTAAGTAAAGTGCTTTTAAAAGTTTTAGTTTTATACCTGTATCTTGCTCAGTTGGCAATACCTGTATGTGTGCTTCCTGAATCAATTTATCCAATATACTGTTCTGTGGGTCTTCAACCAGTCTTACGTTGTAGTGCTTTCTAATTTCTTTACGCAAGCTACTGCTTGGGTTTTTACCTGCAATTACAAGATCGTAATTGAGGTGTTTAAATACTGTTTTAATTAAAAACAGCGCTGCATTTTCGTTTTCTGCCACCGACAGGTTGCCATGGTACAGGGCATAATTTCCAAGTCCGATTTTGCTTTTCACCTTTGTATCTGGATGAAAAGCCCGAATGATGTAACTAGTTGCTTGTTCTTTAAAATAGTCCTGGTCTTTATCTGAAATGGCAAATACTCCTGTAGCATTAAAGAGTTTAAACTCAAACTTTTTAATTTTTAGATGTTCTAAGTACAAATACATTTTATAAAAAAGGCTTTTTTCACTTTGAGCAAGTAATCTGTAGTAATCTTGCTCAATATTATGTGCTCTAACGTATTGTGGCACGCCTTTTAGTTTTGGATGATTTAAGTACGCGCAGCTGTGTAAACCTTCATAAATAATAGGAAATGGCTTTGCAATTAAGTTGTCCAAAAGCTGAGTAGACGTTCTAGATTTTACAATAAAAGGGGTTTTGGAGAGCAAATTTACCCAGTGCATTTTTCTTGGATAGTAGTTTACCGATTCGCAAATTGAGTTTAACTGCTCTGCTCTTTTTCTTCCGTATTCAAAACAATGTAAATGAATTGTATACCCTATTTCGTGCAAGGCCTTAACTTTATAATAAATATCTATTGCACCACCGTAATTGGCAGGAAAAGGAATATTTAAGGCAACTATATGTAGGTGTTTAGCTTTCAATATGTGCGTATACTTCTAGTAATTCTTTTTCTTCGTTTTTCCAATGAAGTTCTTTTTTGGCTCGTATGTTGTTTAGGGCCCATTTATCGCGTAAATCACTATCGTTTATAGCTTTATTAATTTGATCGGCTATATGCTTTGGTGTATGATTGTCTATAAACAAACCAATTTTATAGCTGTTTATTATGTATTCTACCTCAATAAGTTTAGAAGCCAAAATCGGAATACCTGCATGTATGTAATCAAATAATTTATTGGGCAAACTAAACTTGTAATTAATGTTTGTGTCCTTATCCAAAGTTAAACCTAAAGCAGCATGACGGGTATATTGCATCATTTCTTGGTAAGGCATGCGTCCTTTAAATATAACATTGTTGCTTAGGTTTAATTCTAGCGTTTTTTCTTTCAATAGGGCTACAACATCTCCGTTTCCAATAATTAAAAAGCAAACATGGGGTAAATACTGCATAGCTTCTAAAGCCTCTTCTATTCCTCGATCTATATTTATTCCTGCACCTTGAGTAATTACAATTGCTTTACTTAAAGGTAAACCGAGCTCTTTTCGAGTTTTATAAAGCTTAAGGTCTACTTTTTCTGGGATGTTTCTAAGTATCCTTAGGTCTTTGTTGTATTCTTTTTTATACAGATTGGCAATGGACTCGTTAACGGTAAAAATAAAGCTTAGTTTAGGAAAAATTCTTTTTTCAATACTTAACCATATGGCTTTTACAAGGGGCCTGTTCTGAATTTCTGGAACCCCAGTAAAGTACTCATGAGAATCGTAAACCAGAGGAATTCCTCTCAATTTGGATGCGATGAAGTTGGCTAAAAGTGTGTCTAAATCATTGGCATGAAAAACAGTAGCCTTTGAAAAAAGCAACAACAAGAACAATCTTATATTGTATTCTGCATAAAACAATGCACCCTTATTAAATACAAGGCGCATTCTAATAGTAGGGTAAGGTCTGTCTAACGGAATGCTGTCGGGCAGCTTACGACCAATAAGTAAAACGTCGTAGCCCATTTTGTATAGGCTAGCACAAACTTTTTTCACCCTTTGGTCGGTAGCCAAGTCATTCGTTACCGAAATAAGCACTCTTTTTTTCATCGAAACGAAGATAGGTAAACGTAAGTCGGTTTACAAAGTGCATACATGCATATTGCACACGATTAAATTAAAAATAGAAACCTTTAATTGGATGGGTATATTAAAGCTTTTTGTAAATTTGACGCACTAAATATTTTATATGTCTGTAATTGACGAATTGCGTAGAGATGGAGAGATCTTTCAAGCCTACGAATTAGCTAAAGAACGCTTGAGATTAAAACCAGATCAGGATTTACTAAAGCGCGATTTTGGTAAGGTTTTAACCGATCTACTGCAAAAAAATTGTTTCTTGCCCAAGGCAGATGAGTTTTTTGACTACTTAACAGAATTTTATGCACTTGAGGTGCCTAAGCGAGACTCTGTTGTACACGAAAACATTATGTGGCAGGTAGGTAAGTTTATTAAAGAGTTAACCCGTTCCGAGGCGCCATCAGCTCTATTCGACAAGCTGTTTCATATTATAGCGCATGTGGAGCTTCCATCGGAAACCAGCTTGTTTACTTTTATAATGAGCTCTGTACTGGAAACCAAAGAATTTAACGACTCTCATGTTCCGGTACTTTTAAATTTAAGAGTCCGCAATTTACCTGCAAATCATTTCGAAGCTATTAACGACGAAGGAGAGAAAAAACCCTCTTTGGGCGAGCTCGTTCTTTTGACGGTAGCCAAGGACCTTACCAACCAAAAGAAGGTTTCTAAAGCAGACATTCAAATTTTATTAGAGGAACTAGACTTTGTAGGCGAGCACTATAAAAACATTCCATACATAAATTACTACAAAGCCAAAGCATACAATGCTATTGGAGATAAAGAGAATGCAGTAGCTTCTGTATTGGCTTATTTAAAGAGAAGATCTAAAGAGTATTTAGCTTGGGAATTGCTCTCTGAGATCGGAAGAGCGTCGTG
>CAWVTK010000173.1:0-3962 GCA_963933205.1 uncultured Flavobacteriales bacterium | reverse complement strand
TATGGTTTGGTTTAAAAGAAAAGATAAAAAGGTCGTTACCGAAACAAAAGACAAGAAGGAAATTCCAGAAGGTCTTTGGTACAAATGTCCAAAATGTAAAGTGGTTGTCTCATCAGATGAGCATCAAAAAACATTGTGGGTTTGTCAAAATTGTAACCGACACGAACGAATAAACTCCCTAGAATACTTTAACCTTTTATTTGATGAAGGAAAGTATACAGAGTTAGACGTTAACATGACATCAAGTGATCCATTAGAATTTGAAGACACAAAAAAATACAAGGATCGTTTAGTAGCAACCAAAAACAAAACAGGTGTAAAAGACGCTGTTAGTACTGGTTACGGAAAACTAAACGGTATGGATATAAGTATTGCTTGTATGAACTTCAACTTTATAGGAGGCTCTATGGGCTCCGTAGTAGGAGAGAAAATAGCGCGAACTATTAAATATTCTATCGATAACGAAATTCCATTTATGATGATTTCTAAATCAGGTGGAGCACGTATGATGGAAGCTGCATTTTCCTTAATGCAAATGGCTAAAACATCGGCAAGACTTTCTCAATTATCAAAAAAGGGAATCCCCTACGTATCGATGTTAACAGATCCGACTACTGGAGGCATCACAGCTTCCTTTGCAATGTTAGGGGATATTAACATTGCAGAACCTGGAGCATTAATAGGATTTGCTGGGCCAAGGGTAGTAAAAGAAACGATAGGAAAAGACTTACCCGAGGGCTTCCAAACGTCTGAGTTTGTTAAAGAACATGGTTTTCTTGACTTTATTGTAGAGCGTAAAAACTTAAAAAATAAAGTAGGCCAATTTTTACGCATGACTTATTACAACTAGGCTAAGTAATATTGGAATAAAAGAGTATATTTGCACACGATTTTTACATAACTAACATTAAAAACAATTTAGGCATGTACCTTACAACAGAAAAAAAACAAGAGTTTTTTAAAGCTCACGGAAAAGACGAAAAAGACACCGGTTCTGCAGAAGGGCAAATAGCTCTTTTCACTTTTCGTATCGCTCACTTAACTGGGCATCTTAAAAACAACAAAAAAGATTACGGAACTCAGCGTTCTCTTATCGCTTTAGTTGCAAAAAGAAGAAAACTTCTTAACTACCTTACTAAAGTAGATGTATTGCGTTACAGAAGTATCGTAAAAGAATTAGGATTAAGAAAATAAACTTTCTAATCCCTGAAAGGCAATTTTATAATTGCCTTTTTTTTGGTTTATATAAGCTGGCTTTTGGCAATCAGAATTATTCAAAACAATAATTAACCATAGCTTGTATACCCCATAGGTAAAAACCTTAAAGTAAACCAAAAACTGATTACTAAGAGCTTAAATAACAATGTATTATGATTCCACAAGGACTTAAACAAACCATCGACTTAGGAGATGGAAGAACAATTGAAATTGAAACGGGTAAATTAGCCAAACAAGCACACGGATCTGTAGTAGTTCGTATGGGCGACACTATGCTTTTGGCAACCGTAGTATCTAATAAAGATGCAAAAGAAGGTGTAAACTTTCTTCCTTTAACAGTAGATTATCGTGAGAAATTTGCTGCTGACGGACGTTTCCCAGGAGGATTCTTAAAAAGAGAGGCTCGTCCTTCCGACCAAGAAATCCTTGTTATGCGTTTAGTAGACCGTGTTCTTCGTCCACTTTTCCCATCAGATTACCATGCCGACACTCAGTTGATGATTCAATTGATGTCTTACGATAAAGACTGTATGCCAGATGCATTGGCTGGTTTAGCCGCATCTGCTTGTTTAACACTTTCAGACATTCCATTTGAAGGGCCAATTTCAGAAGTACGTGTAGCAAGAGTAGACGGTAAGTTTATTGTAAACCCAAACCCAGTACAATTAGAATCTGCAGACATGGACCTTATGGTAGGTGCATCTTTAGATAGTGTTGCAATGGTAGAGGGTGAAATGGATGAAGTTAGTGAAGCTGATATGATCGAAGGGATCAAAGTAGCCCACGAAGCAATAAAAATTCAATGTAAAGCACAGCTTGCCTTAGCAGAAGCTATGAAAGTTGCAGCTAAAAGAGAATACAGTCACGAAGAGGCTGATGATTTAGATTTATTAGCTCAAGTAAAAGAAGCTTGTTACGACAAAAGTTATGCAGTTGCCAAAAGTGGTAACCCAGACAAGTACGCGCGTAAAAAAGCCTTTGGTGAAATTAAAGATGAATTCTTAGCAACGCTAAGTGAAGAAGATCGTTCTTCAAAATCATTTTTATTAGGTAAATACATTCATCAGGTAGAAAAAGAGGCAGTAAGAGCCGTTGTTTTAAATGAAGGAATTCGTTTAGACGGAAGATCTACTACAGACATTCGTCCTATTTGGAGCGAAATTGATTACCTACCAACAGTACACGGTTCTGCTTTGTTTACCAGAGGAGAAACACAATCTTTATCTACCGTTACATTAGGAACAGCATTGGACGTAAATAGAATTGACAATGTAACCTTTAGAGGTTCTGAAAAATTCTATTTACACTACAACTTCCCACCTTACTCTACTGGAGAAGCTCGACCAATACGTGGTGTAAGCCGTAGAGAAATTGGACACGGAAATTTAGCACAAAGAGCCTTAAAAGGAATGATTCCGGCTGACAATCCTTATACAATTCGTATAGTTTCAGAGATATTGGAATCAAATGGTTCTTCATCTATGGCAACCGTTTGTGCAGGTACATTAGCCTTAATGGACGCAGGTATAAAAATGACTCGTCCGGTTTCTGGTATTGCAATGGGTTTAATTACGGATGAGCAAACGGGTAAGTTTGCAGTTCTTTCTGATATCTTAGGAGACGAAGATCACTTAGGTGATATGGACTTTAAAGTTACAGGTACTGAAAAAGGAATCACTGCTTGTCAAATGGATATTAAAGTAAAAGGCTTGTCTTACGACATCCTAACGCAAGCACTAGAGCAATCTCGTGGAGGAAGAATGCACATTTTGGGCGAACTTCTTAAAACAATGGATGCGCCTAGAACTGAGCTTAAACCTTATGCTCCTAGAATTGAAATCTTACAAGTTGCTAAGGATTGTATTGGAGGCATCATAGGACCTGGTGGAAAAATCATACAAAAATTACAACTAGATACAGACACTACCATTACGATTGAAGAAATTGATGGAATGGGTAAAGTGGAAATATTAGGTTCGAATAAAGAAGGAATGGATGCTGCAATCGCTAAGATTAAAGAGATAGCCTTTACTCCTACTGTAGGTGAAGAATACGATGGTCGTGTAAAAAACATACAAGCCTATGGTGCATTTGTAGAAATTGCTCCTGGTAAAGATGGATTACTTCACATCTCTGAAATAGATCACAAACGAATTAACAATGTTGAAGACGTTTTAAAAGTTGACGATGAAATAAAAGTTCGTATTATTGATGTAGATCAAAAAACGGGTAAAATGAAATTTTCTAGAAAAGTTTTATTACCAAAACCTGAAACAAAACCAGCAGAATAATTGCGGTTTATTAGCTATAAATCCTCTCGAGCAATCGAGGGGATTTTTTTTATTTTTAGAACATGAAAACAAAAACATACCTACTCGGAATTTCAGGTGCTAGTGGCTCAGGTAAATCTACCTTCGCTATTAATCTTGCCAAAAAGTTTCCTAAAGAAAATGTATTAATTATAGCACAAGACTCGTATTATAAAGATTTAAGTGGATTGTCTTTAGAAGAAAGATCGAATCAAAATTTTGACCACCCGGACTCCTTAGATTTTAAACTGTTAAAAGAGCATTTAACAGCACTAAAAAACGGTGAATTAATAAAACAGCCTGTATACGATTTTAATACACACAGTAGAAAAAAGGATTTTGTAGAAGTTGTATCCAAAAAATTAATAATACTAGAGGGTACCTTACTTTTAAGTCAAAAAGCTATATACGAAGAGTTTGACTGTAAAATATACG
>CAWVTK010000172.1:0-3967 GCA_963933205.1 uncultured Flavobacteriales bacterium | reverse complement strand
TTGTAATGGAGGGTTTATTAGATTCTGTTTTAACTCGAATTCAAATGATGGAGTAATTTTGTGAATTAGAACATGATTGCAATTGAGACAGCCCTCATATTTCAGTGTAAATAATTTGAATTATTTACTGCGGGCTGCCGATTTTTTTTTACGTATTCTAAAAGTACAAACTTGCTGCTATCTTAAAGTAAAAAGCATTTGTTTTTGTTTTTTTTGTCACATAATCATAAACAGAAACTCCTGTCATTTGATTATTACCTATATATACTTCCTCTTCTTGAGTGTACGTATTAAAAGCGTAATTTACAGATGGTTCTAATGACACACTCTTAGTCAAAAAGAACACCATACCAGTCCCAAATTCCAAACGAGATGTTTTGATTGGATCTATTTCTCCATAATCTTTATAATCTTCATAATTTGGCATAGAACTATAGTCGATTTCATACTTATTACTGCTCTTCAGTATTCCATAGGTATAAGAAGTGGAGATAAATAATGAGTTTCGGCCTAACGGAATATAATACTTAGCAAATGGTGACAAGGCTAACGAACTACTTTTTCCTTTTGATGCTTCATAATCATCATATCCATCTCCATCCATATCATATTCGTTAGAGTACTTACTTGTAAACGAACCTATCTCAATTCCTATACCAGTCAAAACCCCATCAGTCACAAAATATCCAAACTGACCTCCTAAATTAAAATTAGATGTTTTCTGTGTTTGGTTTTTAGTCCAATTCTCATTTTCAAAATCATCATCATTCCCGTCTATTGTAATTCCGGTTACCCACTCAGTCCCAAAACTCACCCCATTGGACCTAAATAAGTAGTTGTATTCTGATATCGGAGAATAGGCATTTCCTAATGAGATGTAAAAAGAGCCGGATTCGGTTTGTGCTGAAGCTACATAGGTTAGTAAGCTTGCGCACATAATTGCTATTAATTTTTTCATTTTGTATTATCGCTTGGTTAATTTTTTTTTTGCATTGCAATAATACAACTTATATACATAATTATATAATTAATAGCTTAATCTAGAATCAATTAGTGTATTTAGTATGGTTTTACATTCTTGTGCCGATATTTCTTCACCATTTTAGGAAAGTCAACATATTTACTGGTTTTAGTGGTCCTTTAAGTACATTTCAGAAAAATCGATACAACTTTGTTTTACGCTTGTAAACTCAAAGTTTAAAGCCGATTTTATTTTATCGTTTTCGTAAATTGAAATACTTTTGCCGGCCAAAGCAGTTTCTTTTGTTATTAAAGGGTTCTTACCAGTAAATAGAGCACTCATTTTTGCCAATCTCCACCCTAGGGCGTTTAAAAACTTACCCACTTTTATGTGCGGTCTTTTTTTGCCAAGTGCATCAGCAATACAATCAAAGGTTTGTTTAAATGGAATGCTCTCTGAGCAGAGAATAAATCGTTCGGCATTTACTGTAGATTCCATAAGTTTAGTCATAATTATGGCAACATCTCTAACATCTACAAAACCATTGGTGCCTGTGGTGTAAAAAGGCAATCCATTTGCAATTTGATGAAACAAGAGTGAACTGCCTTTACCCCAGGCTCCCGGACCTAAAATAATGGTGGGATTAACAATTACGGCATTCAAACCCTCTTCAATACCTCGCCAAACTTCTAATTCAGAATTGTATTTGCTTAGGGCATAATTGCTATTTTCTGGGCCATCAGTCCATGCGGTATTTTCATTAATAATCGGATTATTACTTGTTCTGCCAATTGCAGCTACCGATGATACATGACAGAGTTTTTCTACATCATTTGCCAAGCATAAATTTACAATATTGGCGGTAGAATTTACATTAGTAAGCATCATTTGATGCTTGTGCTTGGGGTTAAAGCTTAACCAAGCGGCGCAGTGGTAAACTTTTGTAATTCCTACAAACGCATCCTCCAAGTCGCTTAAATTTAATAATTCTGCCTCTACCCAGTCTATTTTTTTTAGCAGAATTTTAGCGTCATCTGTATAGTAAGAAAACACTTTTTCTACCAATTCTAAATCTGAATTTTTTCTTTTTGTTGCGCGTATTCTCGTCTCTTTTTTACAAAGATTGTAGAGTAAATGCGATCCTACTAAGCCTGTTCCTCCTGTAACTAATATCATGTCCGAAAGATAATAAATACAAGGTTTTATAAATAGAATAAAACACCTATTTTTACGCATCTTAAAATCCAGCCACTATGAACTTTGTTGAGGAAATGAAATGGAGAGGTATGATACACGATATCATGCCTGGAACCGAAGCGCAATTGCAAAAGGAAATGACTTCTGCTTATATAGGATTTGATCCTACAGCAGACTCTTTGCATATTGGTTCTTTGGTTCAGATTATGACCTTGGTTCACTTACAAAGAGCAGGGCATAAGCCTTTTGCTTTGGTAGGAGGTGCAACAGGTATGGTAGGCGATCCGTCCGGAAAGTCGAAAGAGCGAAACTTACTTTCCTCGGAAGTACTCGATCATAATGTAAATTGTGTGCACAAACAATTGGCTCGATTTTTAAATTTTGATTGCGGAGCCAATTCTGCAGAAATGGTAAACAATTACGACTGGTTTAAAGAAATAAACTTTCTTGAGTTTATTAGAGACGTTGGTAAACATATAAGTGTAAACTATATGATGGCCAAAGACTCTGTTAAATCTCGTTTAGAAACCGGTATGTCTTTTACCGAGTTTACCTATCAATTGGTTCAAGGTTACGACTTCTTGCATCTGTACAATAATAAAAACTGCAAGTTACAATTAGGCGGTTCCGACCAATGGGGTAATATAGTAACGGGAACAGAATTGATAAGAAGAAAGGCAAGAGGTGAAGCTTTTGCCATTACAACACCTCTGATAAAAAAAGCAGACGGAACTAAATTTGGTAAAACAGAAGGCGGAAATGTTTGGTTGGATTCTGAACGTACCTCGCCTTATAAATTCTATCAGTATTGGTTAAACGCTTCGGATGCAGACGCCAAAACGTATATTAAAATATTTACGCTGTTAGAAGAAAAGCAAATAAATGTTTTAATTGCTGAACATGAGGACGCTCCACACTTAAGAATTTTACAAAAGGCTTTAGGAAAAGAAGTAACTATTCGAGTTCACACCGAAGAAGCTTATGAACGGGCTATTGACGCATCGGAAATTTTATTTGGAAAAGATACTGCCGAAAAACTAAAACGTATAGAAGAGCGCGATTTACTAGACGTCTTTGAAGGTGTTCCTCAGTTCGAGGTTCCTAAAGAAGTGCTTTTAGCTGGTGTAAACATTATCGATCTTCTTGCGCAGCACTCTCAGGTATTTACATCCAATGGAGAGGCCAGACGCATGCTAAAATCTAATGCTGTTAGTATAAATAAGCAAAAGGTTACCGAGGCTAAAGTGGTTGGAAGAGACGATTTGTTAAACCAAAAGTATGTTTTGGTTCAAAAAGGGAAAAAGAACTATTTCTTACTCAAATCTGTATAGTAAGTAAAAAGAGCCTTTCCCTAATACTAGGCAACTAATTTATTGGTGTTTACAATACCATTAAATTGCAGCCTCTTATATCGCTCGAGTCAAACCGACCGAGTACCTCAAACCGACCATTTTCGTATACCTTACCAAGGTCTTGTGTTGCTATAAAACTGCAGGAGTATACATTGGCCAGATCTATTATGTTTAGTCCTCCACTTTTTTTGTTGCTAGAAAGGGGATCATTAGTATCTCGGCATGAAACCCGCATCCAAGGTGGGCACTCAAACACTTGTTCTTTTTTTGAATAGGCCTGGGATAGGAGTTCCGTCATACCGTATTCGGAATGAATTTCTTTCTGCTTAAAACAAGTGCCTAAAATTCCGTGAAGCTCTTCCCGAATTATCTCTTTTCGTCTTCCTTTCATCCCACCTGTTTCCATTACAATCGTATTTTCCAAGTTTATTTTGTATCGATCTGTAAAGTCGAGTAA
>CAWVTK010000171.1:0-3977 GCA_963933205.1 uncultured Flavobacteriales bacterium | reverse complement strand
TCACAAACATACTTATAAGGTTTTGTATATACAATAGGTGATGTCACTCAAATTTTGATTCGATTCTTAGTGTTAGAAAAAGAGTGGTATAAAAAATAACAAAATCTTTAAATTTAAGCCCATCTTTCTGTATCCAACTCATAAACATTAAACTAAATAGGGGAGGTATAAGAAGTTCTTTAGATTAAAAGTAATTATTTTTTACGTAAAATTATTTGTATTACATATTATCTAATAGATCAGACTGCACTGAATATATCTAAAGGGCTAACTTACTCACAGTATTTTTTTTCTGTTAAACCAGTGTTTTTGTACTGATGTTAACCTCAAATAAAGAGTACGGTTATGCTTTTAAGATATAACTCCAGATCCTAAAAGTTCGTCCTCTTTATACCAAGCAATAAATTGTCCGGGTGCTATGCCTCTTTGCTCCTTTTTGAAAACAACGTACAAGCCATCTTCTTTTTGATAAAGTACTGCCTGCTCAAGTGCTTGTCTGTATCGAATACGCGCGAGCACTTGTAGAGAATCTCCAATTTTAAGCTTAAGGTCTTCGCGAACCCAATGAATGTCACTATTTAAAACTTTAAGACTAGGTCGGTACAGGCCTGGATGATTTGTTCCTTGACCTACATATATAGTATTCGATTTTGTGTCTGTATCGATCACAAAAAGAGGTTCAACCTTTCCTCCCACATTTATACCTTTTCTTTGTCCAATAGTAAAATAGTGCGCTCCATTATGTATGCCAACTTCCACGCCTTGTTCAGGAGTGTAAATATAATCTTGACTCAATCCCTGTAATACTGAAAGTTTTGAGTTCTCTAGGTCGTAATTTTTGTTTGTAGTAAAAAGTTTATGCTCTTTACTAATTTCTATAATGGCTCCTTTTTTCGGTTGAAGTTGCTGTTGTAAAAATTCGGGAAGTTTTACTTTACCAATAAAACACAGTCCTTGAGAGTCTTTCTTATTTGCGGTAGATAGTCCTGCTTCTGCTGCAATTTTTCTAACCTCAGATTTTTCTAAATTTCCAATAGGGAAGAGGGCTTTAGAAAGTTGAATTTGGTTTAACTGGCATAAAAAATAGCTTTGATCCTTGTTTTTATCTGTACCAGCCTTTAGTTGATAAACACGTTCTCCATTTATTTCGATTAGGCCTTTTATGCAATAATGTCCTGTAGCAACAAAATCTGCCTTTAGTTTCATCGCAGCTTTAAGAAAAATGTCGAATTTTATTTCTCGGTTGCAAAGCACATCAGGATTTGGAGTTCTTCCTCGTTTGTATTCCTCAAACATGTAATCTACAATTCGGTCTTTGTATTCTTTACTAAGGTCTATGGTTTGGTAGGGAATACCTAGGGTTTCTGCAACAGCCATCGCATCATTACTGTCTTCCACCCAAGGGCATTCCTTAGAGATGGTAACGGAGGTGTCGTGCCAGTTTTTCATAAACAAGCCAATTACTTCGTATCCTTGCTGCTGAAGTAAATAGGCAGCAACACTAGAATCTACTCCGCCCGAAAGGCCTACAACGACTCGTTTCATAGCCCAATATTTTTATTTTTATTTCTGGGGTATTCCATGTTATTCTTCAAAAAAGAAGTTAATACAGCCACTTTTGTCTAAGTTAGAGCGCATAATGTGTGTCTTATTGTACCCCTCGTACTGTATGTTAATTGCAGAAGTATTGGGAGGAATTGTACCTAAGTTTTCAGCAAAAAATACCAGTTGATTTATTTGGTTTGGAATCAGTTTAATTTCGAATTCGTGTTTTTCTTTCACAATTTCATAGTTTCTTAAAATCCATCTACCATTTAAACTAAGAGATATTTTATCTCCATCTACGCGTTCATTGTCCCAAACAGAAAGTTTAAGAGTTTTAGCATCAACAGTAATTACTTTTTGGATTTCGATGTCTCTTTTTTGGAGCGACAAGGGTTTTATTCCATTTCCACCTTTTACTTGCATTAATCTATGGCGACCTTCTTCGCTTGAGCTCACCATAAATTCGTTGAATTCATTAGTAAGATAGGTGTTTACAAGTTGTATGTTTTCGTCAAGCTCGCTTTCTAAATCTAAGTTGGTTAGGTCAAATAAAAGCGCTTTGTCCTTGTAATAACCTGTTAGCAAAACTTTACTGTATTGGTTAATGGAGAGTTCGTAAAAATCGTTTTTAGAACGCAATTCACGAATCATTTTTTTCTTGTTTAAATCCCAGAAACTAACAATTCCATTTTTACTCCAAGTCATTAAAATTTCTGGCGAATAATACCTCGATTTTACAAAGTAACTCGAGTAAGGATTCTTGATTTCAAAATCGATTTTATTTGCATTACTTATGTCTATTATTTTAATAGAATATTTGTCTGTTATTACCAGTTCATTTTTAGAGATATCGTATAATGCATCGTATGCTGTAATTGGGTTTTTAAAAATAAGGGAATCTTTTTCTGGACTGTAAAAATGTCGGTGATATATAGCTCCAGAATCATCGCCAATGAGTATGGAGTTTTGATCGTGAAAAATGGCAAAATGTGGGCTAGAATCTAGGCTGTAATCTATCAGTGTATCCTGCCCAGAAAAGCTCCAAACTTTAACGTGTTTGTCTTCTTCAGAAAAGGTTAAAAAGAAGGCTCCATCTTGGCTAAATTCTATCCTATTTATTTTGCCATTGTGAGCTTTAATTGAACTGATTAAAGCTTGGTTAGGAACATCCCAGTAATTTATGTATCCAGAGAAGTCTCCGCTTAAGAGAATTTCATCCTGAGGAGTAAAGCTAATAACTTCAGATTTCTCACTGTTTCCAATAAAAGATTTTATCAGCTCAACACCCTGAGAGCTTGCTGCTTTAGGTATAATAAGTAATGCTGAAACAAGTATGTAAACGGTAACTTTCAAAAGCTTAATTTATGGTCTGCTAAATTAGAGATTTTAATAGATTTTTAGTCTTTTTATCGGTCTGTTTTTTAGTATCTAAATTTTTGTTCTGTGTTGTTAATGTTAAAAGCTGTATTTGGTGGGTTAAAATTGCATTATATTTTCTATAATATACGTATATTAGCAGGCTATTGTTCAATCTTTACTCCCTAGAGTTATGAATAAAACTAATTACATACTAGTGCTTTTTTTAACTGTGTTCTATGCTACTAGCTTAGATTCAGTTATTTACGCGCAAACTTCAATCGACTTTTCTTTTAATCGTACTGGCCCAAACCATTCCGTTTTGGCTTTGCCTGTTTGGCATCCTGTGATTAAACAAATGCAAGAACAAGGGCCTATACCAGAGGGAGTATTCCTTGGATTTCAATCTGATTCGCTCGAATCAGGAGATTTAGTGGGCATTTTTTATACCGACAAAGCTGGTAATTACAAATGTGCAAGCTCTGTTTCGTGGAAATCTAACGATTTTAACATGCTGCCCGTTTGGGGCAATTACCCTCCCGAGGCCGATAATGGAATGGAGATGGGTGAACGTATGATTTGGCTCGCACAAAAAAAAGACAATTTAATTTATGAAATTGAATGTTCTTACCAAAAACCATTAATGGCAATTTACATAAAGGACGGTGCTTCAGCCGTTTTAGGAATGAGGCTTTCTAAAAGCGAAACCTTGACTCCGCTATTGCCTCTCAAAAAATAAATCAGGCATCACTAATACCCCACAGATATGAAAAACGCACTTCTTTATTCCCTGTTTATTTCCATCTTTTGTACTTCATTACAAACTTCGGCTCAATGTACTGTACCTGACCCTTTTTTAGGTAACACAGGTTCAAACATGACTGTAATGCTTACACCAGCTCTCGTAGTTTCCTTAAACGTTACGGATGAAAACGCTTATTTGGTGGCGCTTTCTTCCGAAGGTGTTGTAATCGGGTCTCAACCCATGTTTGGTGTAGGCCAGACTACAATAGCTGTTTGGGGAGATGATTCTCAAACTCCTGAGCCCGACGGAGCAGCGGCCAATGAACTCGTTA
>CAWVTK010000170.1:0-4010 GCA_963933205.1 uncultured Flavobacteriales bacterium | reverse complement strand
CTCTCTGATGAGACTAATTGTAATTATTTTAGAAGGTAAAGGGTACTTTATTATTAAGGATGTTCCTATAACTCTGGAAGTCATCAAACAATAAAAAATGTATTGCAAACACCTTAAAAGTACACCTTAATTAAATATTGACTTTAAATAAATCTAGTTATGAAAAATCTATTTATGCTAAGTGCACTGGCACTTCTTAGTGTTTCGTGTACCAACAACAAAAAGAAATTTACTTCAATAGAATTTAAACACAACTATTTATTTAATTCTGAAATTGAACAAAAAGTTAATACCGATACAGTGGCTTGGAAACACCAACTATCTGCGGCAGATTATGCAAGTAAAGGAGATTATAAAAACGCTCTAATTCATTGGGATACAGCCTTTAGAACCAGAGTTGTAAACTATACGAAAGAAGAACAAGATTCTATAAATCAAAAATACGAAGTTGTATCTGCTCTAGATTATATCGTAAAACAAGCAAAAAAGCACTCCGTTGTTATCATAAACGAGGCGCATCACAACTCCTCTCATCGGGTTTTTACCAGAGCCCTACTTCAGAACCTATACAATGAGGGGTATACAAATTTAGGATTGGAAGCTTTAGGAAATGGTGAATACTTAGACTCCTTGCTAAACGGTCGAAAATATCCCGTTCAATCCTCTGGAATCTATACAAGCGAGCCTCAATTTGGAAACTTAGTACGCGCTGCCTTGTCTATTGGTTTTCATGTTTTTGCCTATGAAAATATGAGCTTAGGACAAGGAAAACCTAGAGAGATGGAACAGGCCAAGAACATTCAAAAGTGGATGGATAATAAGCCGAATGAAAAATTCCTAATCCATTGTGGTTTTGCACATGCTTATGAGGGTGTTTATTCCCCATGGGAAAAAGCTATGGCAGGAAGGCTCACAGAATATACAGGCATAAACCCTTTTACGATTAATCAAACGCTCTACACAGAAAAAAGCAATTCAAACTTCAATCATCCCCTATTGAAAACACTCAAACTAACAGAACCTTCTGTGCTGTTAGATAAAAACAAACAAGCCATTAGATACGAACGCAAAGAGAGTTGGACAGATGTTGCTGTTTTGCATCCAAATACACGCTATACAAACAACAGACCTCATTGGTTGTTTGAAAATGGCACTAAAAATGTTTCACTTGATTTAAAAGATTTTAACATTTCATTTCCAGTACTGATACTTGCTTTTAAAAAAGGTGAAAATATTAATGAAGCTGTACCCATGGACATATATGAAGTAGAAAACAATAAGCTTATTCCGCATCTTGCCTTACCCAAAGGAGACTATGATATTGTGCTTGTAAACAAAAACACTTCTGCTCTTAAATTTGAAATCCACGTAGAGTAGCCACTAATAATATGGAAGGTTTTTGGATGTTACTTTTTATTAATGATACTAATTTCTAGTTATTTATTTTTAGCTCATGTATGTTTTATTATTCTGTTAATAGAATACTGATACAACAAAAAACCGTTTAAAATTATACCGATTTAAACGAAATTCAATCAACTCTTACATAAATAATAAGTTAAATTTGAGTTCTACAATTCACCTTAAAGTAACCCAGGAATAAACAATAAAAATAGCATTGCAAGATTTAATCACTAAAATTAAACAGTCCATAACTTTAAGACCCGAAGCTGAAGACTATTTGAATGCAATTTCGAAAGAAAAAAGGGTTTTAAAAGGAGACGTTTTAATACGTGAAGGACAAGCTGTAAAAAAAACATACTATGTTACAAAAGGATGTTTGAGGTCCTATTGTACCGATAAAAATGGCAAAGAACATACCTTGCAATTTGCAATTAAAGGCTGGTGGATAAGCGATTTTATTGCTGTTTACACAAATAAACTCGCCACTTTAACAGTAGAATGCATTACCGACTCGAGTATTGTAGAATTTAACGCAAAAGAATTAGACAATATTCATTCATTATTTCCTGAGTTCGAATCGTTTCAAAGAAAAAACTTAGAACGACACGTGGTAAGTTTACACAAACGAATTTTAAACCAACTGCAACTAACAGCTCCAGAACGCTATGGTCTGTTTTTAGAACAATATCCTGATATAGAAAAGTATACACCTAATTACCATATAGCCTCTTACCTTGGTATAACTCAACAAAGTTTGAGTCGTATTAGAGCAAAAAAAGTAAAAAAATAGTTTTCTTACCCTAGGTTAATTTTAGTTTGTAACCTGAACTTTATTTTTGTGTTGAATTAAAGACACCTATTTATGTTAAAAAAATTACTTGGTATTGCCCCTAAATTGGAATTAGATGGCACATACAGCCCATCAAAACTTGCACTGAAGTTAGCTACAGTAAACAAAACAGATTTTGAAAATCTTGTATATACTAAATACAAAGGGCAAAGATCGAAAGTAGTGGTTTTGTTTACAGAGCAACAGAACATGAAAATGAAAAATGGCACCTTATTTTCTACAGGAAATCACCCCATAGAAGCCTTGTTACCTATGCTGCATCTTAAAAATGCCGGTTTTGAATTTGAGATTGTTACTCCTACCGGCAAACCAGTTGTGTTCGAAATGTGGGCGTTTCCAGAAAAAGATATGCATGTAAAAGCTATTTTTGAGGAATACAAATCAAGCTTTAAGCAACCCAAAAAACTACAAGATTTTATTCAAAATTCTTTCACAGAATCCGAATCGTATGCCGCTGTATTTGTACCTGGCGGACATGGAGTTATGTTGGGTATTCCGGAAGATGCTAAAGTAGGCGAATTGTTAAATTGGGCACATAAAAACAATTTGTATACAATTTCAATTTGTCATGGACCAGGTGCTTTATTAGCTACAACACTTAACAATCAAAACTTCCTTTACAAAGGATACAAGATGGCCGTTTTTCCAGACTCTGTTGATAAAATGACACCAAAATTTGGTTATCTACCAGGCCATATGCCTTGGGAGTTGTGCAAGAAATTAGAGAATTTAGGAGCCAAAATTGTAAACACAAAAGCCGACAAAACAGTCTGTTTAGATCGTAAACTCATTACAGGAGCAAGTCCTTTAGCTTCGAACCAATTAGGTAAATTAGCAGCCAATACACTGTTAAAAGAGTTTAAGTAATCAGCTATAATTAATTTTATAAATTAAAAAAAATGGAGTTATTAAAGAAGTTAAAGTGGCGCTATGCTGCAAAAGCAATGAACGGTTCCAAAGTACCTCAAAATAAAATTGAAAACATTTTAGAAGCTATATCTCTAGCGCCTACCTCAAGTGGATTGCAACCTTTTGAAGTCTTTGTAATTACAAATCAAGAAGTAAAAGAAAAAATTAAGCCCATTGCATGGAATCAATCTGTAATTACAGATTGCTCTCATTTATTAGTATTTGCTGCTTGGGATACGTATACTGCTGAGCGAATTAATAAAATGTTTGACTTAACAAATTCTGTTAGAGGATTTAAAAATGAAGGTTGGGAAAAATACCGACAGATGCTATTAGATAATTACCCACAAAAAGAGGCCGAGGAAAATTTTAATCATGCAACAAAACAAGCATACATTGCTTTTTCTCAAGCCATAGCCGCTGCAGCTTTCGAAAAGGTAGACGCAACACCACTCGAAGGATTTGACCCAAGTGCCTTGGATGAAATATTAGACTTAAGGGCTAAAGGATTACGCAGTTGCGTTATGTTGCCTTTGGGTTACAGAGATGCGGAAAATGACTGGCTTGTAAATCTTGCCAAAGTAAGAAAAAGTAGAGCGGATTTAATCACTGAAATTACCTAAAGAAACTATTTGTTTTATAATTGAACGGTTTGGGTGCATACTCAAACCGTTTTTTATTCCTCATTTTATAAAACTGGAACAAATTACCTCAGTTGTCGAATTCCCTCGTAAACGACAATTCCTACTGCGTTGGCTAGGTTAATGCTTCTTATATGATCACTAAATAATGGTATTTTATAGGTATCTTTAAAGTTGAGATCTATAATTTGCTTTGGTAAACCTTT
>CAWVTK010000169.1:0-4029 GCA_963933205.1 uncultured Flavobacteriales bacterium | reverse complement strand
TCAACGAGCCCATAATTATGCAATTGTAGATGAGGTAGATTCTGTTTTAATTGACGATGCGCGTACTCCATTAATTATTTCTGGACCCGTTCCTAAAGGAGATGAGCACGAATTTGATGAACTTAAACCTCAAATTCAACTGCTGTACGATGCACAAAAAAAGCTGGTTACTTCAGAACTCTCAGAAGCCAAAAAACTTTTTGCCGCCGGAAACAAAGAGGAAGCAGGTAAAAAACTATTGAGAGCCTTTAGAGGTCTCCCAAAAAACAATGCGATGATTAAATTCTTAGCGGAAGAAGGCGCAAAAATGCTGCTCCAAAAAACCGAGAATTTTTTCATGCAAGATCAATCCAAAGAAATGTATGTTATCGATGACGACTTATTCTTCACCATCGAAGAAAAAAACAATTCGATAGAATTAACAGACAAGGGAATTGATTTAATATCAACCAACGTTTCCGAAGATAATTTCTTTATCCTTCCAGATGTAGGAACAGAGCTTGCCAAGCTTGAAGAAAAAACTTCTGCTGGCGAAGATGTACTCGAAGAAAAAGAAACTTTAATGCGTGATTTCTCTATTAAGAGTGAGCGTATCCATACCATGAATCAACTCCTTAAAGCCTACGCTTTATTCGAAAAAGAGGTGGATTATGTGCTTATGGACAACAAGGTGAAAATTGTTGACGAACAAACAGGTCGTATCATGGAAGGTCGTCGCTACTCTGACGGCTTACACCAGGCTATAGAAGCAAAAGAGAATGTAAAAATTGAGGCAGCCACCCAAACGCATGCCACCGTTACTTTGCAAAACTACTTTCGTATGTACAAAAAGCTCTCTGGTATGACGGGTACTGCGGAAACCGAAGCTGGAGAATTATGGGACATATACAAGCTAGATGTAGTGGTAATACCAACAAACCGCCCAATTACACGACTCGATCACGAAGATAAAGTATTTAAAACTCAGCGCGAAAAGTTTAATGCAGTCGTAGAAGAGGTTGTTTTGCTTTCCAAATCAGGTCGTCCCGTTTTAGTAGGTACAACTTCGGTAGATATTTCAGAAAAACTATCTCGAATTCTACAAATAAGAGGTGTAAATCACAGCGTTTTAAATGCCAAAAAACACCAACAGGAAGCCAGTATTGTTGCCGCCGCTGGTAAGCCAGGAAATGTAACCATAGCCACAAATATGGCGGGTAGGGGTACCGATATTAAGTTAAGCGACGAAGCTAAAGCTGCAGGTGGTTTAGCCATTGTAGGTACCGAGAGACACGATTCCAGACGCGTCGATCGTCAATTAAGAGGTCGTGCAGGTCGTCAAGGAGATGTGGGTTCTTCTCAGTTCTTTGTTTCTTTAGACGATAAATTAATGCGTCTATTTGGCTCCGAACGCATTGCCAAATTGATGGATAGAATGGGCTTAGAGGAAGGAGAGGTTATACAACACTCCATGATTTCTAAATCCATTGAGCGCGCTCAAAAAAAGGTGGAAGAAAATAACTTTGGTGTTCGTAAACGTCTATTAGAATTTGATGATGTAATGAACTCACAACGCGAAGTAGTTTACAAACGTCGTCGTCATGCCCTAGATGGGGAGCGCTTAATGGTTGACATTACCAATATGTGTTTCGATTTGTGTGAGCTCCTAGTTCAGAACCATGCTGCTTCAAAAGACTATTCTGCCTTTAAATTTGATGTATTAAGAACCTTCGCTATGGATTGTCCCTTTGACGAAGACCATTACAACAAAGGAAAAGACACAGACCTTACCGAAACACTTTACAAGGAAAGTATTCGTATGTACGAGACAAAAATGAATCGTATTGCACAAACCGCCTTTCCAGTAATGAAAGGAGTATACGAAGATCCCAATACGAATTACGAGAATATTGTAGTGCCCTTTACCGATGGATCTAAAGCAATGCAGGTAATAACCAATTTAGAAGAAGCCTACAAATCTGAGGGTAAAGCTTTGATAAACTCGTTTGAGAAAAATGTAACCTTAGCTATAATAGACGAAGCTTGGAAAATTCATCTTCGCGAAATGGATAACTTAAAGCAATCGGTACAAAATGCTGTATACGAACAAAAAGATCCACTATTGATTTACAAATTTGAATCGTTCAATTTGTTTAAAGCGATGCTAGAGAAACTAAACACAGAAATTGTGTCCTTCTTGTACAAAGCAAACTTGCCAATTCGCGATGCTAAAGATGTGCAACAAGCTAAATCTGTACAACGGTCTGCACCAAAATTAACAGCTTCTAGAAACGACTTACCGCAATTCAATTCTAACTCAACAGCTGATCAGGCTTCTGTCTCAAAGCCAAAGCCGCAACCTATTCGAACCGAAAAAAAAGTGGGAAGAAATGAACCTTGTCCATGTGGAAGTGGGAAAAAGTTTAAGCAATGTCATGGTTAAACTTACCCTCTAAAATCAAACAAAAGCCCAGCCATAAATTGCTGGGTTTTTTATGCCAAACTAAATAAGCCCATAATGGTTAAATTTAAAACCAACAGTAAATACAATTTCTATCTTTGCACACAAGGCAATTCATTTTAATTAGACTTTAGGCCAAATAATAATAACCCAAATAAATAAAACAAAGTGTACGGTACTTATAAAAAACATTTGCAAACTCAGCTAGAGGATATCAAAACTTCGGGCTTATACAAAAACGAACGAATTATAACAACCCCACAGGGAGAAGATATTAAAGTAGTTGATGGTAGTGAAGTAAGTAATTTTTGTGCAAACAACTACCTTGGCTTATCCTCGCATCCCGATGTAGTTCAAGCATCCAAAGACACCCTAGATACTCATGGCTTTGGAATGTCTTCTGTGCGTTTTATTTGTGGTACTCAAGACATTCATAAACAACTCGAAGCTAAACTATCTTCCTTTTTAGGAATGGAAGATACTATATTGTATGCCGCTGCCTTCGATGCAAATGGAGGCCTTTTTGAGCCCTTATTTACAGCAGAAGATGCAATCATCTCGGATGAACTAAATCACGCCTCTATTATAGATGGCGTTCGTTTATGCAAAGCCCAACGCTATCGCTATAAAAATAGCGATATGGCAGACTTAGAAGATAAACTTAAAGAAGCACAGTCTGCCCGTTACAGAGTAATCGTTACCGATGGTGTGTTTTCTATGGACGGTTACATAGCTAAACTTGATAAAATTTGCGACTTAGCCGATAAGTACAACGCACTTGTTATGGTAGATGACTGCCATTCTACAGGATTTGTAGGCAAAACAGGAAGAGGTACGCACGAACATTGCGGTGTGATGGACCGTGTTGACATCATTACCGGTACCTTAGGAAAAGCTTTAGGTGGAGCTATGGGTGGCTTTACTTCCGCTAAAAAAGAAATTGTAGACCTCTTACGTCAAAGATCCCGTCCTTACTTGTTCTCCAACTCACTAGCACCCTCCATTGTTGGGGCTGCAAATAAAGTACTCGATATATTAGCTTCATCTACCGTGCTTAGAGATAAGTTGGAAGCTAATGCCAAGCATTTTCGAACCGGGATGCAAGCGGCTGGTTTCGATTTGCGCCCGGGCGAACACGCCATAATCCCGGTAATGTTATACGATGCTGAGTTGTCTCAGGTTTTTGCAGACAAACTACTCGCAGAAGGAATTTATGTAATTGGATTCTTTTACCCAGTAGTACCAAAAGGCTTGGCGCGTATCAGAGTTCAGATTTCTGCTGCTCACGAACCTCATCATATAGAGAAAGCAATAGCTGCTTTTACGAAAGTAGCTAAGGAATTGGGTGTAATTAAATAAATTAGAATTCCATTTTTTAGTTCTTTTTTAGTCAAAAAAAATAAAAATAGTTGCTAGCAGAAAAGATAATAAGGGCAGGGTGGGGTTTTTTAAAATAAATAACTAACTTTGCCCTCCGTTTTTAAGGGCAAATATGCTCGGTAAGTAACGGGGAATTAATTAACCTAAATCAGAAAAAGGTGAATACATTAAGCTACAAAACTGTATCGGCTAACGCTCAAACTGTTCAA
>CAWVTK010000168.1:0-4055 GCA_963933205.1 uncultured Flavobacteriales bacterium | reverse complement strand
GCTACGCACAAGCGTAAGAAACGTCTAAGAAAAAACCGTCACAAGAAGAAGAAGTAATTTTTCTTAATTGAGCATACAGCAAGCACCCTTTTTTAGGGGTGCTTTTCGTGCTGTGTGTATTTAACCTAAGCATTAAAACATTTTTTATTGAGTGAATGAGTTAATTATTAAGTCTTCCGATACTGGGGTAGTGATAGCACTACTCAAAGAAGGGAAGCTAATAGAACTCCACGATGAGAAGAGTGATAATAGTTTTGCAGTAGGTGATATCTATTTGGGTAAAGCTCGAAAAGTGGTTCCCGGACTCAATGCATCCTTTGTGGATGTAGGGTACGAGAAAGATGGATTTTTGCATTACCACGATTTAGGACCCCAAATCCGTTCTTTAAACAAATATGTCAGACAAACCATCTCTGGTCGTCAAAACAAGTGGTCTCTGACAGATTTTACATTAGAAAAAGATATCCCTAAAGGTGGAATCATAGATTCGGTGCTAACCAGTAAACAAAACATACTGGTACAAGTTACCAAAGAACCGATTTCTACCAAAGGACCGAGAATAAGCTCGGAACTATCAATAGCGGGAAGATATTTAGTATTGGTGCCTTTTTCAGACCGTGTATCTGTATCTCAAAAGATTAAAGATCCGGCAGAAAAAGAAAGATTAAAGCGTTTAATTCAGAGTATTAAACCCAAAGGTTTCGGTGTGATTATTCGCACCGTTGCTCAGGACAAAAAAGTTGCTGAATTAGATTCCGATCTTACCAATATGCTCACGAAGTGGAAAACTATTTACAAGAAACTTCAAAAAGCTAAAGCCCCAGAAAAAATATTAGGAGAACTCGGTAGAGTTTCTGCCATTCTTCGTGATATTCTTAATGATAGCTTTAACAGCATTGTAGTCGATAGCCAAGTGCTATACGATGAAGTGTCTCGTTATCTGCAAACAATCGCTCCCGACAAGGAGGGTATATTAAAGTTGTACAAAGGTACAGACACTATTTTTGAACATCACAATATCGAACGTCAGATCAAATCTTCTTTTGGCCGTTCGGTATCGATGAAAAAAGGTGCCTACCTTATTATTGAACATACTGAGGCTTTACACGTAATAGATGTAAACTCCGGTAACAGGACTAATAATTCTGATAGTCAAGAAGCAAATGCCCTTGAAGTAAATTTAGCCTCTGCACAAGAAGTTGCCAGACAGTTAAGATTGCGTGATATGGGTGGAATTATTGTAGTCGATTTTATCGATCTACATACTGCCGAAAACAGAAAAAAACTGTTCGAAGCTTTAAAAGACTTTATGAAGGATGACCGTGCTAAGCACAAAATCCTTCCCCCTAGTCGCTTCGGACTTATTGAGATTACGCGCCAACGTGTGCGTCCTGAAATGAATATTAAAACGGTAGAGAGCTGCCCTGCTTGTAATGGTAAGGGCGAAGTAGAAGCTACCGTATTAATAGTTGATGAAATTGAAGATAAATTGAACCATGCACTCACGGTTGACAATCAATCGAAAGTCACCATTTGTGTACATCCATTCATAGCTTCTTATTTAAGAAGTGGTTTGGTTTCTAGACGAATGAAATGGTTTACTAAATACAAGAAATGGGTTAAAATTAGACCTATTTATGCGTACCACCTTTTACAGTACGCCTTGTTCGATAAAAATGATGATGAAATATCATTATAACAAAAAAAAGCCACTCGCTCGAGTGGCTTTTTTTTGTTTTAATTTATAACTTCCCAAGCTCAATAAGCTCCTCATAGTGAAAGTTTACGATTTACAAATAGCAAAAGAAAAGATACAGGCCTACTGTGCTTATCAGGAACGATGCCATCAGGATGTGATCAAAAAATTAAAATCTTGGGGTTTAATTCCAGATGCCGTAGATATGCTTTTGGGAGAATTAATGCAGCATAATTTTCTAAACGAAGAACGTTTCTCTAGAAGCTTCGCTAGGGGAAAGTTTCGAATCAAAAAGTGGGGACGAATTAAAATACGGATGGAGCTCAAAAAGAAAGGAGTGTACACCAAATGCATCGATATAGCGCTGCTAGAAATTGATGCAAACGCCTATTATCTTACGCTTAAAGAATTGTTGCAGAAAAAAAGCGTACTCGAAAAAGAAACACATCTTTTTAAAAGAAAAGCCAAATTAACCCGCTACTTAGTTTCCAGAGGTTTCGAGTATGATTTGATTCGTATGGCTCTAGTAGATGCTGAAAACACAATTGAATAACATTTGTGCTTAGTTAATGGGTTCAATACATAAATAAAAAGTCTTTAAAACGAACAACAAGCTACCAAATACTATATTTGTTGCATGATAAATGCCGATCAAATAAAAGCGTACCAAAACAGGTTGCAAGCGCTCTATAGCTATTTGGATATAGAGAAAAAGAAAATGCTAATTGCAGACGAACGAGACCTAACCCACGATCCTGATTTTTGGAACGATCCGAAACAAGCAGAACTTGTTTTAAAGAACATTCGCTCAAAAAAAATATGGGTAGATGCTTACGAATTTGTGGAAAACTCAATCGCCGATTTAGATGTAATTTTTGAATTTCATAAAGAAGGCGAGGCTACTATTTTGGAAGTTGATACTTTAGATAAATTAGCTATAAAAGCCTTAGACGAACTAGAGTTTAAAAACATGTTGTCCAAAGAAGAGGATAATATGTCAGCCATTCTTTCTATTAATTCTGGAGCTGGCGGAACCGAGAGTCAGGATTGGGCTTATATGCTTATGCGAATGTACATTATGTGGGGCGAAAAGAACGGATTTAAAGTTCGCGAACTCGACATGCATCAGGCAGAAACAGCAGGGATTAAATCCTGTACACTTCAGTTTGAAGGAGATTTTGCATTCGGAAACCTAAAAGGGGAAAATGGGGTACATCGTTTGGTTCGATTGTCTCCTTTCGATTCTGCCAATAAACGCCATACTTCTTTTGCCTCTGTTTTTACATACCCTTTGGTAGACGATGGTATAGAAATAGAAATTGCGAGTTCTGACATAACCTGGGAAACCATGCGAGCAGGCGGAGCAGGCGGGCAAGGAGTAAATAAGCTGGAAACAGCTGTCCGTTTACGTCACCACGAAACAGGTATTATGATCGAGAATTCGGAAACCCGATCTCAATTAGAAAATAAAGCCAAAGCGATGCAATTGTTAAAATCCCAGCTATACGATTTAGAGTTGCGAAAACGTCAGGCCGAGAAAGATAAACTTGAGGGTTCTAAAAAAGCAATCGAGTTTGGTTCTCAAATAAGGAACTACGTGATGCATCCCTACAAATTGGTTAAAGATTTAAGAACAAACTTTGAGAGCTCCAATGTACAAGCAGTTATGGATGGCGACTTAAACGCGTTTATAAAAGCCTACTTAATGCAAGAAGGACAGAAGGACTCCTAAACTAGAAGCAACATGAAATTATACCACAATCCTCGATGCGCAAAGAGCCGTCAAACCTTAGCTTTATTAAAAGAAAAAGGAATTGATCCGGTAATTGTACTCTACTTAGTAGACCTTTTGACGTATAGTGAATTATCCAATTTAATTGGTTTATTAAATATACCGCCAGTACAATTAGTACGTAAAAGCGAAGCCATTTGGAAAGACAATTTTAAAGGTAAAGCACTTACAGACCAACAAATTATTGAGGCAATGATAGCGCATCCAAAATTGATAGAGCGACCAATTGTAGTAAAAGAAACTCGAGCTGTTCTAGGTCGTCCTCCAGAAAATGTATTGCAACTTTTGTAAAAAATAAATGTACTCCATCAAATAGCTTTTTATGAATTGGCATTTACACGTTCCTATTCCCAAGTATTCATTTGACCTAACTCATAGAGATAAAATTATTTCTGTAGGATCTTGTTTTGCACATCATATGGCAAGTCAATTACTCCATTATAAGTTTACCTGTTCAACCAATCCTTACGGCACTCTATTTCATCCAATTGCAGTATTAAATAACCTAACCAACGCTTTACAACAAGCTGCAATCGACGAGAGTCTCTTTATAGAAAATGCAGAATA
>CAWVTK010000167.1:0-4142 GCA_963933205.1 uncultured Flavobacteriales bacterium | reverse complement strand
GCAAAAACATTCTCATCTCCCCTAGTTTCACTCCCTAATTTTTGAGCCAATAATTGCGATGCACCTCCTTGTGTTTGCGTGTACCTTCCTATAGTACCGTTTTCGTAAAAAGAGAAGTTTTTCTTGTACGTTATTCCAGAGTTAAACCCGATTTCTTTATTGTTGATTAGATATTTATTGCCAAGACTAAAGCTAACAGATTGATTTAATCCAGACTTAAAACGTTCTATATTCCAGTTCTTGGTAAAAGATTGCGTAGCTATAGATAAAGAGTCGTTCGCAAAAACTCTACTTTGTTCGAGCCACCTCCCTCTATCCTCCCAGTTATTATAAGATCCATTTTCATCTTGAACATCAGACAAGGTTAAATTTGCATATTCAGAATCTTGACTTTGAGCATAATAGAAAGCTTCTTCATATGAGGATGGATTGTAGTTGTTTATTCCATTCTGTTCAACAAAAGAAGGAACTCCTCTTAACCCATCATCAAAACCAAGATAATCGGTTGAACTAGATTTTTGACCAATGAAGTTGTTGTTTAAGTTTGACTGAATACTATAGCCCGATGAATAGTTAAATTGAACTTCTAGAGTGTCTGGAAAATCATTCGTAGCTAAATCAATCAATCCTCCTGTAAAGTTACCCGGTAAATCTGGGGTAAATGTTTTATAGACGAGTATATTATCGATTACATTTGTTGGGATTAAATCCATTTGTACCGAGTTTTTATTTGGGTCTAAACTTGGTAAGGAAATGCCATTTAACGTAGCTAAACTATACCGATCACTCAAACCTCTAACATAAACATACTTTCCCCCTTGTACATCTACTCCAGACACGTTTTTTAATGCTTCTGCTGCATTTGAACTCCCAGTAATGGTCATTTGTTTTTTGGAGAGCGTATTTATCATTCCTGCGGCTTTTTTTTGAACATTTACCACATAAGCTTCCCCTTTTCTATCTACTTTAGTAATCAATTCTATTGCGCCAAGTAATGTAGTCTCTTCTGTTAATTCAAAATTTAATTCCTCGCTCTTATCCAAAGCTATCTGTATTGTATCTGTTTGGTAAGACATATATTGGCATACAATAAAATAGCTCCCACTAGAAATTGATTCCAATTTATAATTGCCATTGTAATCAGTAATTGTACCCTTCTTTGATTCAATAATGTAAACAGAAGCCCCAATAAGTTCTTCTTTAGTATCCATATCCATTACTTTGCCTTTTAGGCTTAGTTTGTCAGATAAAGTTTGCGCCTGTACTTTAATAATTGAGCACATTATAATACTTAATAATACTACTAATCTCATGTTTTTAGATTCGTGGTTAAACAGGAGCAAAACAAGCCTCTAAATGTTACCAAATCCTTTCATAAAAATTAATAAATATCCATTTATGAACTACAAATTCTCTTAAGATTCACACAAATGAAATCTTAGCGTAACAAGAATGTTTGATTATTGCAACAATAAAATACAAACTCAAACTCAAAAAAGATGAACCAAACATTCACCAAATTTTTTATGTTAATGTGTCTATCATTCACATTAAGCGCACAAGACCTAACCGTTACAGATAACGTAGGGCCTGGAAACATATACTGGACCTCTGATATAACCTATCATTTAAACGGAGGTGTTTTTGTTGAAGCAGGCACAACTCTTCACGTAGAGGCTGGAACCGTTATAAAAGGAATGCCCGGGCAAGGTGAGTCTGCAGCATTTTTATGTGTTGCACGAGGTGGTAAAATAATGGCAGAGGGTACAGCTACTGATCCAATAATTTTCACCTTTGAGGCTGATCCATTAGATGGATCTATACCAATTACTACACGTGGTCAATGGGGAGGTTTATTAGTGTTAGGTAATGCAACTCTAAACTCTACTCCAGGTATTTCTGCAATAGAGGGTGTACCGACATCTGAGAATAGAGGTCGGTATGGAGGAACTAATGATTCCGATAACTCTGGGATTATTAAGTATGTGTCTATTAGACACGGAGGCATTGAAATTGGTGCTGGAAATGAAATTAATGGATTAACATTAGCTGGAGTTGGTGATGAAACCAATGTGAGCTTTATAGAAGTAATAGCTAACACCGACGACGGAATTGAATTTTTTGGTGGGACTGTAAGTGTGCAGCACGCATTTGTTTCGGCATGTGGAGACGATAGTTTTGATTACGATGAAGGTTGGAGAGGTCAATTAAATTCAAACTGGGTTTCGGTATCAAGTTCTGATGATGGCGACAGAGGGGGAGAACACGATGGAGGTACTGACCCAGAAACGGCTCAACCTTATGCTACTCCAGTGATAGATTCTGCAATTTTTATTGGAAGAGGAATTGAGGCTGGTAAAAGGGCTCTTACTTTTAGAGACAATGCTGGTGGACATTACTCAAATTCCATTTTTTACAATTTTTCTAAAGGAGTAGATATCGAAGACTTAGCTGGTGAAGGTGAAGATTCTTACTCCAGATTATTAAATGGAGATTTAACATTTACAAATAATAGGATTGATTGTGGAACGGCAACTTTTGTTAGCTCAACGGGAGAAGATTTATCTGATTATTTTACTGCAAACAACAACTTGATTACTTCAGAGCACAATTTATTTTGGTCTGAAGACGATGTTTATATGGGAGGGCATGCAGATTGGGCAAGTTGGACCTTAGCAATGAATTCTGGCTGGGTTAAAATGGGTTCTTACGGGCTTTCAATTACAGAGGTGGATAATATTTCAGTGAATGTTTACCCCAATCCTCTAACAGAAAACACTGTACATATTAATTTTAAGAAACAGGTAGATGGGGTTTGTACAATTACTAACACTAAAGGTAGTGTATTAAGTCGCACATTATTTAATGGCAATTACATTGAAATAAATAACATTAAAAGGAAAGGAATTTATTTTATTACTATTGAGCTTAATTCAGGTGAGAGGTTTAGTAGAAGGATAGTTAAATAATTGATTTACCATAAAAAAAGCCCGAATATTCGGGCTTTTTTTATGGTAGAAATTTATTTTAAGCATCAGTTACAAGTTTATACCCCACTCCTTTTACAGATTTAATACAGTCTATTTCGAGCTTATTACGTATGCGAGTAACATGTACATCAATAGTTCGTTCATTTACAATTGTATCTCCCCAAATTTGATCGTAAATCTTTTCTCTTGTATGAACTTTATCAGGGTTTTCAGCTAACATAGTTAACAATTCGAATTGCTTTTTAGGTAAATCATGAGACTTATCTCCAACAAATACTGTGTAAGTTTCTAGGTTAATTTTAATGTTGTTAATCTCTACATTATAGTTGTTTGTTTGTTTTGATATAGACGGAGCACTAAAATTATTTTTTTCTAGCCTGGACTTTATTGCTTGTATTTTCTTTGTAAACAACTGTATATTTATAGGCTTACCTACAAAGTCATCACAACCAGCTTCGTAGGCCTTTATTTTTGTGTAATCATCAGAAGATGCAGAGAGCATTACTATATAGCTGTGTATATTTAATAAACGGATTTCTTTACAAGTTTCAATTCCATCTAATCCTGTCATCATAATATCTAAAATAACAATGTCTGGCAAGAAGCTTTTGTATTTGCTTAGTGCCTCTTGACCATTTTTAGCAGTTTGAATTTCAAGATTTAATTTCGAGAGATTGTACTCAAGAAATGTTCTTATGTCTTCTTCGTCATCAATTATAAGTAATTTCATTAACAAATATTGATTTTTCTGAAGACAGTCGGGTTAATACAAGGTTATAATTATGTTAAAATCAAGTACGTTTTGTTACTCGTGTGTTAAGTATTTCCTATTTAATCGATAACCAACTCCTCGCACACTTTCTATCACATCATCTGATGTTTTAATTCTTATATTACGAATATACACATCTAGAATTCTTGAACGACTTTTAGAGTCTGGCCAAAACCTATCAATTATTGTTTTCCTATAACAAACGGAACCATTTTGAGAGCTCAAAAAGAAAAGTAATTTGAATTCTTTTGCACTTAAATTTATCGATTTGTTATTAAACGAAGCTGTAAAATTATCGTAATTTAATTTTAAGAATGTAGACTGTATATTTGGTGAGGAAGTTATTGTGCTAAAAAGTGATTGAATTTTAGAATACCATA
>CAWVTK010000166.1:0-4158 GCA_963933205.1 uncultured Flavobacteriales bacterium | reverse complement strand
AACAAATATGTAGTGGAATCCAAAATAATTTCAGGAAAAGACTTGAGTGCTCCTGCCTTTGATGTGGATATAAAAAAAGAATTTCGCGATAAAAACCTAACAATTTTAGATCGAAACTACCCACTTTATATTTGTGAGAAAGACGAAAACAGATACTACGTAATTCCTGTTGTTGGAACAGGACTTTGGGGTCCAATATGGGGCTTTGTAGCAATAGAATCTGACTACAGAACCATTTACGGTGCAACCTTCGATCACAAAGGAGAAACACCTGGTTTGGGTGCCGAAATTAAGCAAAGCTCTTATTCAGATCAATATGCTGGAGAACTCGTAGCGGATGCTTCGGGCGCTTTTCAGCCTATTATAGTGGTTAAAGACGGATCGGGAAAAGGAATGAACTCTAAAGTTGATGGAATTACAGGAGGAACAATTACCTCGAAGGGTGTAGAAGAAATGACCACTCGTACGCTCGGAGTTTATGTAAACTACTTCAACGCTTTAAACAACTAACTATGTCAGAAAAGAAAGAAGCATTATTCTCTAAAAAGAATCGCAAGCTGATGACTGATCCTTTAGATGGATCAAATCCAATTTCTGTACAAGTATTGGGTATCTGTTCTGCTCTAGCAATTACCGTACAAGTAGAGCAAGCATTTGTAATGTCTGCAGCTGTGATGGCTGTAATGGTATTTGGAAATATTATTGTTTCCGGTATGCGTAATTACATTCCATCTAGAATACGTATCATCGTCCAATTGGTTATTGTAGCGGCCTTAGTTATTCTTGTAAACGAATTACTGAAAGCATTTATGCCCGATGTATCAGAAAAACTATCGGTGTTTGTTGGATTAATCATTACAAACTGTATTATAATGGGCCGATTGGAAGCCTTTGCATTGGGTAACAAAGTATGGCCCTCTTTATTAGATGCTATTGGTAACGGTATTGGCTATGGTTGGATACTAGTTGTAGTAGCCTTTTTCCGAGAGCTGTTTGGTTCAGGTAAAATATTTGGTCTTCAAATTATACCAGAATCTTTTTACGAGGCGGGTTATATGAACAACAATATGATGATTTTACCTCCAATGGCCTTAATTACAGTAGCCTTAATCATTTGGGTTCAAAGAAGTAGAAACACAGACTTAATCGAAGAAAACTAAGAGTATGCAAGATTTAGTAAATATATTTGTTAAGTCCGTCTTTGTAGATAATATGATTTTTGCATATTTCTTGGGGATGTGTTCTTACCTAGCGGTTTCGAAAACAGTAAAAACTGCAGTGGGATTAGGTGCAGCTGTAATATTCGTTTTGGGTATTACTGTACCAATAAACTACTTATTAGAAAACTACGTATTAAAAGCTGGTGCCTTGGCATGGCTTTCAGATGATTTAGCTGATGTAGATTTATCCTTTTTAAGCTTTATCATGTTTATCGCAGTAATTGCATCTATGGTTCAATTAGTTGAGATGATTGTAGAAAAAATATCTCCGGCACTTTATGGTGCATTGGGTATTTTCCTTCCCTTAATTGCAGTAAACTGCTCCATTTTAGGGGGTGCTTTATTTATGCAAGAAAGACAGTACTCTACCATTGCAGAAGCTACCGCATTCGGATTAGGTTCTGGATTTGGTTGGTTACTGGCAATTGTAGCTATTGCTGCTATACGCGAGAAAATTCGTTATTCAAATGTTCCAGCTCCCCTACGTGGTTTAGGTATTACCTTTATCATTACTGGATTAATGGGTATAGCTTTTATGAGCTTTATGGGTATTCAATTATAATTCTGAAAAGACAGAAATATGCTTACACTTATAACAACATTATTGGTATTTCTAGCGGTAGTATTAGCCCTAGTTGGAGTCCTTCTTTTTGCAAAAGCTAAACTATCTCCTGGTGGGAAGGTTAAGATTATTGTAAACGGAAAAAAAGAAATAGAAGTTGATGCGGGTAGTACTATACTATCTACACTTGGTGAAAATAAAATTTTCTTACCCTCCGCTTGTGGTGGTGGTGGAACTTGCGCCATGTGTAAATGTCAGGTTACTGAAGGTGGTGGAGAAATTCTACCTACGGAAAAACCCTACTTTTCTCGTAAAGAAATTGCAAACGATTGGCGTTTAGGTTGTCAGGTTAAGATTAAAAATGACATGAACATTAACATTCCCGAAGAAATATTTGGAATAAAGAAATGGGAATGTGAAGTTATTTCTAATTACAATGTAGCTACTTTCATAAAAGCTTTTGTAGTAAGACTACCCGAAGGAGAAACCTTAGACTTTGAAGCAGGTGGATACATTCAAATTGATGTGCCAGAAATCGAAGTAGACTTTAAAGACATGGACATTAGTCCTGATCCTTCTGACCCAGCCGGGCCAGACAAGTATAAAAGCGAATGGGATAAGTTTGGAATATGGCCTTTAAAAATGAAGAACAATGAGGAAATCTTCAGAGCTTATTCTATGGCTAACCACCCTGCAGAAGGGAATATAGTGATGCTAACCATTCGTATTGCTACTCCTCCATGGGATAGAGCTAAAAATAATTGGATGGATGTAAATCCAGGAATTTGTTCTTCTTATATATTCTCTCGTAAAGTCGGAGATAAAGTAACTATTTCTGGACCTTATGGAGAATTCTTTATTAAAGACAATGAATCAGAAATGGTTTATATAGGTGGTGGTGCAGGAATGGCTCCTATGCGTTCGCATTTATTCCACTTATTCCATACTTTAAAAACCAATCGTAAGGTTACGTACTACTACGGTGGTCGTTCTAAAAAAGAATTATTCTATGTAGAAGATTTCCGTCAGATAGAACGTGAGTTTGAAAACTTTAAATTTCACCTTGTTCTCTCTGAACCTGGACCAGAAGATAACTGGAACGAAAAGAAAAGTTTAGGCGATGATGGAGATGGATTCTTAGGCTTTGTTCACAACGCTGTAATAGAACATCATTTAACTCCTCACGAGTCTCCAGAAGATATAGAGTTTTATTTCTGTGGTCCTCCTATGATGAATCAAGCCGTTATTAAAATGTGCGACGACTGGGGTGTACCAGAAGAAAATGTTGCCTTTGATGACTTTGGAGGTTAATCAAGAGTATTAAAAAAAGACCCGCAGATTGCGGGTCTTTTTTATTTGCAAAAGAGTAATTCCCTCTTATTATTTTTTCTAATTGATTAGAAGCAACCACAAGAATACATTTTTTACTAATTTTGAATTTTACACTCCTAACCAATGTTCATTAAATGAAAAACATACTCCTTTTGCTCTCAATTGTAATTTGTTCTTGTGGTTCTAAGAGCTCTAATGAAATATTAGTTTCTAATTACGGATTTACACAAGGAACTACCTACAATATTAGTTACAGAAGTCCTAATGCTCAAAGTTACCAAGTCGGTATAGACAGTGTCCTTCACACCGTAGATTTATCCATGTCTACCTATATAGACAGCTCTACCATAAGCAAAATAAACAGGAATGAACCTTATGAAAAAGACGGGCTCTTTTTACGCGTTTTAGAAACTGCACTCCAGATTGCTGAAGAAACAAACGGAGCCTTTGACCCTACTATTGCGCCGATGGTAAATTACTGGGGATTTGGTTTTAAAGAAATCTCGGAGAAAAGCGAAGCTAAAATAGTTGAACTGAGTAAAACAGTTGGCTACAAAAAAGTATCGGTATTAAACGGTTCTGTTGTAAAAGAAGACCCGAGTATTCAGCTCGACTTTAATGCAATAGCACAAGGATTTACAGTAGATTTAGTAAGCGAATACCTACAAAAACATGGGATTGTAAATTATATGATAGAAATTGGTGGAGAGGTAAAATGCAAAGGTCTAAATGCCGATGACAAACTTTGGCGCATTGGTGTAGACAAACCATCTGAAACAATTCAAGAAAATCGTTTTCAAGCAATTTTAGAACTTAACAACCAATCCATTGCCAGCTCTGGAAATTACAGAAAGTTTAAAATTGACCAAGTTACCGGGAAGAAATATGCGCATACAATAAATCCGATAACAGGAAAACCAGTACTAACAAATTTACTTGCGGTAAGCCTTGTAACAGAATCATGTATGCACGCAGATGCTTACGCAACCGCTTTTATGGTGATGGGACTAGAAGCTAGTAAAAACTTCTTAAAAAACCGAAACG
>CAWVTK010000165.1:0-4177 GCA_963933205.1 uncultured Flavobacteriales bacterium | reverse complement strand
AAAGTAAATGAGAAAGGCTATTATCTTGAAACAGGAAGCATTAACTTAATACGTTAAGAATGAACAAGTATATTAAAATATTAATTTTCGTTACGTATTCATTTTTCAGTTCAGAAATTTCATTTAGCCAAACAGTTGGTAGCTGCGAAGCACCTTACAATACTGCTGAAAGTTTAGTTGAAATACTTGTAGGAGATGGAGTTGAATTTTCTAATGTAACATTTTCAGGCTTTGAATGTTCTGCTGGTTTCTTTAGTGGCCCCTCCAACCTAGATTTTCAAACAGGATTGGTAATGGCTACTGATGGATTAGAATCTATTACCCCTGGTTTTTTTGGAGGTGGTGCTGCTGGTGGTGCAGCCTCTGATCCAGATTTAGAGGAACAATTGCAATTGGTAAATGCATTAAGTACTAACTTAAATAATTTAATAATTTTAGAATTTGATTTTGTCCCTATTTCAGATGCTGTAACTTTTAATTATATATTTGCTTCAAATGAGTATACTTCTTATACATGCTCTCAGTTCAACGATATCTTTGGCTTCTTCTTATCTGGTCCTGGTATAAATGGACCATTTACAAATAATGCAGAAAACATTGCTTTGGTTCCAGACCCAAATAGTCCAGGAAATTACACGACCACTCCAGTTATTATTAATACAGTAAATTCTGGAACACCATCAGGTACTTATCCAGCTTCAAATTGTTCTGATATCGATCCGAATTGGCAAGACTATTCTGTGTTCTACACCGCTAATCCTGACTTTAGTACTTTAGATTTTGCAACAATTGGTTATCCAGGATTCGCTAGTTTAAATGCAACTGCAAATGTTACTCCTTGTTTAACTTATCATATGAAACTCGCAATTGCTGATGTTTCTGATGGTGGAGTTAACTCTGCAGTATTTTTACAGGAAAACAGCTTTAGTTCTACTTCTCCCTCTGCAGATTTTCAGTCGGAGTTTAGCCCTTGGAGTGGAAACGACACTACTTTGGTTGAGGGTTGTTTTGACGGTACCCTTTCTTTTGAGATTGACGAGGCCTTAGACATTGATTACGTAATTAATTTTGATGTGACCGGTTCGGCTACCGAAGGAGTAGATTTTCAAACCATGGGTAATCAAGTTATTATTCCCTCTGGAGATACCGATGCGACCATTCCTTTGGTTCCTTTTTACGACGGTATTGTAGAGGGTGATGAATTTCTCTCTGTAAACGTTACCTTATCCGACGGTTGTGAAGAGCAAGAATACGAGTTTAACTTTACCATTGTAGACAGACTACCAATGTACATGGACTCCTTGCCGGATACTTCTTTTTGTCCTGGCGATTTAGCCATAGATATAACGCCCTATATTTCTGGAGGTATAGCACCTATGACTTACCAATGGCTGTACAACGGATTACTATTAACCAACCAGCAAAATATTACCATTCAACCTGAAAATTTGGGTAACTACTCATTTTCTGCAAATGGTTTATGCGATTCTGAGGTGTCCGATTCTTTTGAAACCTACCTCTTAGAACCAGATTTGCCTTTAACTATTTTAGCACCTTACAATAGTATTGAGGTTTGTTTAGGTGATGAATTGTCTACACTTATTCAAATTTCTGGAGGTATTGGCGAGCCAAGTTATATGTGGTATATGGATGGTTCTCCTTACAATGATACTCTCAATTTCGATTTTTCAACAGACTTCCCCTACGATTACGATTTAGAATTTAGAGTGGAGGATGAGTGTTCAAACTTCGACAGCGATAACTTTGTTTACAATATTGTATACTGCGGCAAACCAAATGTTTTTACACCAAATGCAGACGGCTTAAACGATTTTCTGTACATTAATTTTGGAGATGTGGTTGACAATGTTCGTATAGACATTTACAATCGTTGGGGACAAATGGTGTACACTTCTATTAACTATGAATTGTGTGATGAATTAACAGGCGAAAACTGTTGGAACGGTATAAACATGTCAAATGGAGAGCCCGCTTCCGAAGGATCGTACCATTATACCATAGAGCTATTGGATGGTAGAAAACACAGAGGTTTCTTTAACATATTTAGAGAATAGTTCGTATTGAGTATTAAGTCCCCCCATTTGTTTCAAGTACATTCGCTTTGCAGTACTGCTAATTTATTGATCAAGAATGAATAGACGTTCAAATATTAGCGACTCTGTTCGTAAAGAGTTAGAGTTTACTAAGGTTTTAGACCTATTAGAAGCATTTGCGCTAAGTTCAGAGAACAAAAGCCGTATAAAAGAGCTTTCGATTTTACACAATCCTAAGGTTTTAAATTATCATTTGGATTGTCTTCAAGAGTTTAAATCTATTGAGTCTGACACCAATTTTCCGCGATTTGAATACGTGGATTTGGTAGAAGTAATTCAATTCCTAAAAATTGAAAACGCAGTTTTAACAGAAGATCAGTTTTTTGAAATTCTGAATGCATCTAATTGGGTAAACACCCTTATACAATTTATACACAACAACGAATACGAAATACCTACGATACTTCTTTTAATTGGCGACTTAAAGAAAAGCATCACAATTAAAAAACTAATCGAAAAGGTTTTTACCCCTCGTAGATTTATACGTTCCAATGCCTCTAAATTACTCTTAGCCATACGAGAAGACATCTCAAAAAAACGCTCACAGGTAGATCAGCATTTTCAAGAAACCATGAGCCATTATGTTCATTTGGGATACCTAGACGATATTCGTGAGTCTTTTGCAGATGGAGTTTCACTTTTAGCTGTTTCATCAGAGTACAAAAGAAAAGTTAAAGGACAGGTTAGAGCCCAGTCTAAAACAAAGAGTATATCTTTTATAGAACCAGAAAAATGCATCTCTTTAAACCGTGTACTTTCGCATCTTTACGAAGAAGAGAAAGAAGAAATTAGAAGTATTTTAAAACAACTTACAGCAAGTTTAGCCACTCATGTAGAAACCATAAGGGCTTATAAAACACTGGTAGAGGAAATTGATTTTTTGAATGCAAAGTCAAAACTTGCAGATTTAATGGACGCTTCTAGGCCCAATGTTTCTCGCTCTAGAGAAATAAGAATTCAGAAAGCATACCACCCCCTTTTGTTAATAGAGAATAAAAAAAGAGGAATTAAAACCATTGCTCAAGACATCAATTTTGACGATAAAAATAGAGTAGTAGTGATCTCTGGGCCTAATGCAGGTGGCAAGTCCATTACGTTAAAAACCTTTGGTTTAAACCAGTTAATGCTTCAGGCAGGATTGTTTATTCCGGTGCATCCTAACTCAAGTATGAGTGTTTTTCATGATATGTTTACAGATATTGGAGACAACCAGTCTATAGAAAATGAATTAAGCACCTACTCTTACCGTCTTACTCGAATGAAAGAAATTTTGGCGAATGCGGGAAAATCTTCTTTTATATTAATAGATGAATTTGGTTCGGGCTCCGACCCTTCATTAGGAGGAGAGTTGGCCGGTGTCTTTTTTGAGGAGATTGTTAAAACAGGAGCTTATGGAGTTTTAACTACGCATTACGGAAATATTAAAGTACTTGCCGATCAAACAGAATTTGCAGAAAATGCTTGCATGCTTTTTGACGACAGTAAATTAAATCCTTTGTATAAATTAAAACTTGGACAACCTGGAAGTTCTTACACTTTTGAAGTTGCTAAAAATGTTGGTTTGCCCAGCGAACTCATTGCTAAAGCACGCTCAGGTTTAAAGCATGGTACCGTTCGTTTTGAAGACACTATTCATCATTACCAACGCTTAACTACTGAGCTACAGCTTTCTCAAGAGGACTTAACCCTTCAAGAACAACTGGTGGCGTCTTTACAAAAGGAGTTTGAAACTAAACTGGCTAAACTAGAATCAAAAATTGAATCGCATCGTTCTATTATGGAGTACGATTCTAAATTCCTTCAGCTGGGAAAACGAATTGGTAAACTCATAGAATCGTATAGAAACGGGAGTGCTTTAAAAGTAATAATGCCTCGTTTAAAAAAGATTATCGAATTAGAGTCTAACCGAAAAGAGCTTCATAAAGACGAGCCTAAGTTGCTTGTTAAAAGTAAGAAAAGAAGCATTGATTCGTTTAAAGTTGGTGACCAAGTTAGGATTGAGGGTACAAACCAACAAGGAGAAATTCTTTCCTTAAAGCCAAAAAGCGCCTTATTGCAAATTG
>CAWVTK010000164.1:0-4182 GCA_963933205.1 uncultured Flavobacteriales bacterium | reverse complement strand
TGTTGGTACTGGTAAAGAACATAGAGTTACCAAAAAAGACATATTAGCACACATAAAAAATAGAGGAACTGCAGTTGTTTCGTCACCTCAAGCTAAATCAACACCAGCAAATAAAACCCAAAATACATCTGTTCAAATTTCCGCTCCAAACATACCGGCAATGGAAGGAGATGAAATAATAGAAATGGACAGAATGCGTAAGATGATTGCCAATCATATGGTGATGTCTAAACATGTTTCGCCCCATGTAACTTCTTTTGTTGAAGCCGATGTTACCAACATTGTAAATTGGCGAAACAAGGTAAAAGATGAATTCTTTAAAAGAGAAGGCGAAAAAATTACTTTTACACCCGTATTTATAGACGCAGTAGTTAAAGCGATTAAAGATTTTCCAATGATAAATGTTGCCGTTGATGGCACAAACATCATTAAGAGAAAACACATAAACATAGGAATGGCAGCAGCCTTACCATCAGGCAACTTAATTGTTCCGGTTATTAAAGATGCCGATCAAAAAAACATGATTGGGCTGTCTAAAACGGTAAACGATCTTGCTCGTAGAGCGCGTGGAAATCAATTAAAACCAGATGAAATTTCTGGTGGTACATTTACACTTACAAACGTAGGTGGTTTTGGTAATGTTATGGGAACACCTATTATAAACCAACCACAAGTTGCGATAATGGCTGTAGGAGCAATTGTGAAAAAACCTGCCGTTATAGAAACCGATATGGGCGATGTAATCGCAATACGACATAAGATGTTCTGCTCCTTGTCTTACGACCACAGAGTTGTAGACGGTTCTTTAGGAGGCAGATTCTTAAAGAGATTCTCCGATTACCTTGAAGCTTTTGACCCAAACACAAGTATATAAGTACTAAAAGCATCAACCTAAGTTGGTGCTTTTCTTTTTAGATTAAACTATGAATTTACAACTTAGCAGACCCTTAGCTTTTTTCGACTTAGAAACCACAGGTATTCAAGTAGGAAAAGACAAAATTGTAGAAATTTGTGTTCTAAAAGTTCAAGCAGATGGAACAGAAGAATGCAAAACATGGAAAGTAAATCCAGGCATCCCTATTCCAAAGGAAACCTCTGATATACACGGGATAACCGATGAAATGGTGAAAGACTGCCCTACTTTTCCGGAATTAGCTCTTGAAATTTATAATTTCATAAAAGATTCCGATTTATCGGGCTACAATTCTAATAGATTTGACTTACCGCTTATTGCCGAGGAATTTCTTAGAGCAGACATCGATTTCGACATGAAAAACAGACGCTCTATAGACGTACAATCTGTGTTTTTTAAAATGGAACCCAGAACATTGTCTGCCGCATATAAATTTTACTGCAATAAAGAATTAATTGGAGCACACGGTGCCGAGGCAGATACCAGAGCAACATTTGAGGTTTTAAAAGCACAAGTAGCCCGTTACGATGAATTAAAAAACGACTCACAATCTTTAGCCGATTTTACCCAACCTCATCAACCAAATGCAGATTTGGCAGGCATGATTAAGTTTGGTGCTGATGGAGATGAAGTTTTTAACTTCGGAAAACACAAAGGAAAAAAAGTAGTAGATGTAATGGCTAAGGAACCTGGCTATTATGGCTGGATTCAAAATGCAGATTTTCCGCGTTACACAAAAAAAATACTTACTGCTATAAAACTAAGAAGTTTTAATGCTTAATTAGTGCAGCTTACAAGAATTTTAAACTCTAATTAGAAAACATAAAATGCATTGAGATGAAAATTATTTGTATTGGACGTAATTATATAGACCACGCTAAGGAACTTAACAATCCTGTGCCTGAGATACCCATCTTTTTTGTGAAGCCAGATACAGCTTTGCTTAGAACACACGAATTTTACCTTCCTCCTTTTAGCTCAAACATTCATTATGAATTAGAGTTGGTCGTTAAAATAAAAAAAGTAGGAAAGTGTATTTCTAAAAGATTTGCAGCAAAATACTACGATGAAATAAGCTTAGGATTAGATTTAACTGCCCGAGATTTACAAGAAGAATGTAAAAAAAAGGGATTGCCTTGGGAAATAGCAAAAGGTTTTGACAGCTCTGCTCCTATTGGTAAATGGTATCCGAAAGAAGACTTAAAAACACTGGACTTCTATTTACTTAAAAATGGAGTGAAAGTCCAAGAAGGAAACCCCTCTCAAATGCTATTCGATCTAGACCATATTATAGCGTATGTATCTAAATTTATGACACTTAAAAAAGGCGATTTAATCTTTACTGGAACTCCTGCAGGTGTAGGAAAAATGAATGCTGGAGATGTGTTTGAAGCGTTTTTAGACACTAAAAAAACACTAAATTTAACAGTACGTTGATCTATGTTTAACCCGTTTATGCTTGTAAATTTCTGTAGTAGATCTCGATTCTACAAACCCATGAAAAAGTTTTGTTTGTTGGCAAGCTTTTTACTTCTTAGTTCTTGTTCCACAAGCTACAACGTTAGGCATTCATTTAATTCTATACCCACGCACAATGCCCCAGATTACACTAAGGCGAGAAATTGGTCGGCTCTACCTTTTGTAAATGATTATGCTGATTTAGTGCCAGATACACTTTTAAAAAACTTACAAGATTCCAGTATTATAGATGTATTCTTTGTTCATCCAACTACATTTTTCGATAAAAAGACTCCCGAATGGAATGCAAATGTATCGGATTCATCCATAAATTACTTTACCGATTATTGGGCAATACGACACCAGGCAAGTATTTTTAATAATGTGGGTAAAATATATGCACCACGCTACAGGCAAGCACACATAAAGTCCTATTTTAATTTGGATATAGGTGGTAGAGAAGCTATACTTTTTGCTTATGAAGATGTTAAACGCGCTTTCGAATATTATATGGAACACTACAATAAGGGAAGGCCATTTATTATTGCATCGCATAGCCAAGGAGCCACGCATGCCACTTTTTTAATACGAGATTATATAGATCAAACAGACTTAAAAGATAAATTAGTTGCCGCCTATTTGGTAGGAATGTCTGTGGATAAGACCCTATTTACAAATATAAAACTATGTGAAGATGCCAACCAAACGAATTGTTATGCAACTTGGCAAACCTTTATTAACGGCTTTACTCCAAACGACTCTTTTAATAAATACAGAGACAATGGTTTGGCTGTAAACCCAATTACCTGGACAACTCAAGACAAGCTTTCGTCTTTTAAAGATCATAAGGGAATGTTGATGTCTAATTATAAAACTGTTTACAAGAATTCGATTAGAGCTCGACTTAATAAAACATCAAATATTGTTTGGATCGATAAACCATCCATTCCTTTTTCAATTTTAAAAAAAATGAAAAACTTTCATATAGCAGACTTCAATCTTTATTGGTTTAATATTAGAGCAAATGCGGCAAACAGACTCGAACAATATTTAAATAAAAAAGGAGCTAATTAGCTCCTTTTTTATTTAATGACAATACTTTCCATTTTACTTCTTCTTTAAACCTAGATGATGGCAGCTTTACAGCCTTTACTCTTACCACATCACCTTCTTTAAATCCTTTGGCTTCTGCAAAGCTAAAATTAATGGGCACTGAGCCTACAAAACAACGCTCTGCTTCAAATCTAATTTCATCTTCAACCACCTTATATACAGTACGTTTAGGTCGTTTATCAGACTTCTCCACATACAATGCCTTGTGTTTTACTCCTTCGTGGTTTGCTACACGTTGTAATTTTAAACTTACAAAATCGCCTACTCTTAAAGATTTGTCTCCAAAAAACTTATACGCACCGTGTACATCGTCTGCAACTACAAACTCAGCTAAATCTTTAGCCAAATTTAAACCGTATATAACACCGTTTTGAGCTTTCCAATCGGCAAATACAAAGGCAACTACTTCTTTAGAGCGGTTGTAACAATAGTTTTCGTAATCTACAGTCTGTTTTACCGATTTAAACCAAGATTCGGAGGTATATGCTCTCCACTCGTCTGTTAAGCTCTTTCCTAACTCTCTACGAGAATCTGTAATGGTTCTGTATAAAGATTTAGCTACGGCAAATTCCTTGTCTTTTAACAGTACGTAAAACAATTTGGTTTGCGAGCGTACCAATTGTCCGGGTCTTGTATGACAGGTAACTGTTTTACACAATGCCTGGGTTTTACGCTCCGGGTCATCGCTAATATCAGAG
>CAWVTK010000163.1:0-4189 GCA_963933205.1 uncultured Flavobacteriales bacterium | reverse complement strand
TTTTTGTTTTCAAGCATTAGAATTTAAAACCACCCGATATAAGTATTTGCTCATTTCGGTTACTCAAGCTCGCTTCTTCCGATCCGGAGTACAAAGATCTAGTTGTTCTATTGTATGAATTAACCAGAGCCAGATCAAAGAAATACTGATTTATTTGCAGTCCTAAGCCAAAGGTTAAGTATTCATTACTGGCGTCATTATTACTGTCTGTAAAAGGACTGCCATAGTAAGCATAACCGCCCCTTATACTCATTTGTGGATGCACTCTAACTTCTGTTCCAATCTTAACATTACTCGTGCTGGTATAGGCCGTATTAATGGTTTCATTTTCATTTGAAAATCGGTAAAATTCAGAACTTAATTTAGCCGAAGAGTAATCTAAATACTCATGCTCGATGCTAATTATAGCCCGCTTTTTGAGTACAAATGAGAGGCTGTTAATCATTTTGAAAGGACTGGTTAAACCATAGTCAAAAAGCCCTAAAGAAGTTCCTGCAGAATGCATAGAGTCGTTGCCAAAACTTGTGTTCATTTCAGAAGAATATTCTTCTTGAATTTCATAATAGGTAGGGGTGTGGAGTGCAAATCCGTAGCGTATAGCATCGTCTATTTTGTAAATCAAGCCGAGCTTTAAGTTTATACCAGAACCTTGAACGTACAAGTCCGAAGCATAGTTAAATGAAGTTAAGCCATCTTTAGCTTCTTCGAAATTACTTTCTGTAAGTACACTTCTTTCTCTGTATTCGATATTAGGAAAGCCTATAGTTGCACCCAAAAATAATTTCTTTTGGTAGGCTGTACCGAAGCTAAGGTAAAATTCTCGTTTTCCGCCAGAAGTAGTGTTTTTAAACGATTGTGTTCTGTTGGTTATTTCGCCAGCAGGGCTAATATAGCTAATGTCATTGCCAATGGTGTCTATAAGGTAAGTCGCATAAGCCAATTGCCCAATTGAACTTAAGTTTTCATAAGTATTACCGTTTGCATTGCTTGTTATTACTGTACTTAAAGAGTTATAACTATTTGTACTCTCTAGGTAAATAGATTTATTATAATCGTCTAGTTTGTTGTAGCCTATACCAAAGTTAATTCTATCCCAATCGCCTGCCATATCTGGGCTAAGTATATTGGCACTTATGTAGTTGAGGTTTGGAATGGATACCGAATTATTTTTTGCAAACGAATTAGGCGAATTAAAAGATGAGTTGGATTTAAAACCATCAGAATCCAATTTATTTAAATTTAAACCTCCGCCAAACTGGCTGTTTGTAAATGTAGCAATTCCTGCAGGGTTATGGCTGGCAGTACTACCGTCGCTTCCGAGCGCTCCAAATGCACCGGCCATGGCAACGTACCTTGCAGATCCCCAAAGAGACTCTTGCGAATAACGCAGTGCGTCAATGTGGTTTTGTGCTTGTGCGGACAGTACAAAAAATGATGTAAATACTAAGCTTAGTCTGTAGATCATAGTAGTTTATCTTGGTCTTCTACTTGGAGTAGAGTTGGATCTGTTAGTGTTTGAGGATCTGTTGTTTGATGAGCTTCGCCTTGGAGTATAGTTTGATTTAGACCTAGAAGAAGATTTTTTGGATGAGCTGTTGTTTATTTTTGGTGAAGAGGATTTAATAGATGTTTTACTTTTAACTCCTGTGCTCGATTTATGCTTTTTGCTTGTATTGAATTCGAAAGAGCTTCGAACTTTTTTTGGATTATAAGTGCTTTTTTTGCTGCTTGTCGAGTAGTCGGATCTATTTATGTTAACATTTCGCTTTGCAAGTTCTGGATTTCTATTTCCTCCAGTAATTTGGTTGTTTCTAATTGAACTGCTGCTTAAATTGTTTCCCATGCTTTCACGATGACCATAGGTTGAGTTTGTAGAGTAAACAAAAGGAAGGTCGTACATATAGGGGGAATATCCATATCCATATCCAAATCCAAATCCGTAATTAAAACCGTAAGGGTTGTTCCAAGCATAAAAGCTATTGTTCCAAGGAGAATTCCAGGGATTGTAAAAGTTGTTGTAACCGTAATAACCTCCGTAAAAGTTATTGTTGTAAAAGGAAGAATAAACCGGCATACAGCCAAAACCGAATTCAAAACCATAAGGATCGTGAAAATACCCGTAATTGAAATTGATAGCGGAGCCGTAATAATCTCGATGAAATCTACTTATTCTCATAGAGTAAGACATTTCATCTTCATAATAATCCTCTGAGTCTTCAGAGTAGGTATCGTAAGCATCTTCTTGCTCATAAATAAATTCAAGATAATTCACCTCTTTTTCATCCGAACTATAATAAATATCGTCGGCATACCAATTCTGGGTGTCTTGAGCATTACTCACAAATGAGCTTATAGTTAGGCTCAGTACAAAAAATTTAAGGATATTTCTCATAATTCTGTTCTCTAGTATTTAGTAGACAAATGGAAGGTGGATTTATGTCTAAAGAAATTCATTGTAAATCTTTATTTCATAGATTTGCAATGCTTAATTAAGAAGCTAAGTTAGCAATTATTATTCCAATTTCCTTAGATACAAATGGCAAAGAAACTCACTAGCAGAACGGAAGATTACTCCAAATGGTATAACGAATTGGTGGTAATGGCCGATTTAGCAGAAAACTCAGGCGTACGTGGTTGTATGGTTATAAAACCCTACGGATATGCAATATGGGAAAAAATGCAGGCCGAACTCGATAAGAAGTTTAAAGAAACGGGTCATGTAAATGCCTATTTTCCGCTATTTATCCCAAAATCATATTTTAGTAAAGAGGCCTCTCACGTTGATGGATTTGCTAAAGAATGCGCTGTAGTAACACATTACCGCTTAAAAAATGATCCAAACGGAAAAGGTGTTATTGTGGATGAAGATGCAAAACTAGAGGAGGAGCTTATTGTTCGTCCAACTTCAGAAACCATTATTTGGGATACGTATAGAAAGTGGATTCAATCGTACAGAGATTTACCCCTTCTTATTAATCAATGGGCAAATGTAGTCCGTTGGGAAATGCGAACCCGATTGTTCTTAAGAACTTCAGAATTTTTATGGCAAGAAGGGCATACCGCTCATGCCACTAAATTAGAAGCCTTGCAAGAGGCAAAACAAATGTGTGATGTGTACGCAGATTTCGCACAAGATTTCATGGCTATTCCAGTTGTAAAAGGTGTTAAGTCAGAATCTGAGCGTTTTGCTGGTGCCCTAGAAACCTATTGTATTGAAGCTTTAATGCAAGATGGTAAGGCCTTACAAGCCGGAACATCTCATTTCTTAGGTCAAAATTTTGCTAAGGCTTTCGATGTAAAGTTTCAATCTAAAGAAGGGAAATTAGATTATGTATGGGCTACATCTTGGGGAGTTTCTACCCGTTTAATGGGCGCTTTGGTGATGACCCACTCCGATGATAAGGGCTTGGTTTTGCCCCCAAATTTAGCGCCATGGCAAGTAGTAATTGTTCCTATACATCGCAATGATGAGCAATTAGAACAAATTGATGAAAAAGCCAACGAGCTGATGAAAGCTCTTAGAGCAAAAGGTGTAACTGTAAAGTACGACAACCGAACCAGTTATAAACCTGGCTGGAAGTTTAATGAGTACGAGTTAAAAGGAGTTCCGGTTCGTATTGCTATTGGTCCTAAAGATTTAGAGAAAGGTACTGTAGAGGTAGCTCGAAGAGACCTTTTAGAAAAACAGTTCATGAATATGGAGGATGTTGAAACAGCCGTTCCAGCACTTTTAAATGAAATTCAAAACGGATTGTACGACAAAGCTTTAGCTTACAGAGACGCACACATTACAGAGGTAAATGACTTTGATAGCTTTAAGGATTTATTGAACACCAAAACCGGATTTTTATCTTGCCACTGGGATGGTACAAAAGAAACAGAAGATAAAATTAAGGACTTAACCAAAGCCACAATTAGATGCATTCCTTTGGATGCCAAAGAAGAAGAAGGTAAATGTATTCTTACTGGTGCACCCTCGAATAAACGAGTGCTTTTTGCCAAAGCTTACTAAGCAAACAAAAAAGTGTTTTACTCGAAAGTAAAGGCTCTATTTGGGAATTAAAAAAGCTAAATATTTGTTTGATTTGACTTTCAAGGAAACATAATTTTATTACATTTGCACTCGCTAAAGCAAAAAGCTTTGCTACGGTCCGTTCGTCTAGGGGTTAGGACTCATGGTTTTCATCCA
>CAWVTK010000162.1:0-4208 GCA_963933205.1 uncultured Flavobacteriales bacterium | reverse complement strand
TATTTTCTTCATTATTCCAGATATAGTAAAGAACTTGAGCCAAACAAAAAGCGGAGAACCAGTTGATTTCAACCAATTCTCCGCTAGAGTGACCCCGAAGGGATTCGAACCCCCAACCGTCAGAGCCGAAATCTGATATTCTATCCAGTTGAACTACGGAGCCATTTCCTGCAAATATATTATTTTTAGAGTCTATGCGTTGTATATAAGTTTTATTTTTACACTATGAAAAAAATACTCGTAAGCAGCTTACTAATACTAGCTATGCAAATACAGGCTCAATCCATTAAAGTTGGCGATTGGAGAGATCATTTATCCTATTTCGAAACCTTTGATGTTTGCGCGCAGGGCTCTAAAATATACACAAGTACAGATAAAGCGTTGTTTGTGTTTAATAAAAGGGATCAAAGCATAGAGCGCTTAAACACCTTGTCTGGCCTCTCCGACGTAAATGTAAGTGCTCTTAATAGTAATGAAGAACTACTAGTAGTTGCCTATGAAAATGGGAATATAGACTTAATCGAAGCAGGGAAAACGGTGAATCTTGCTGACATTAAAAGAGCCTCATTAATCGCAAATAAAAAGATAAACTCTATTAGTATTCATGAAAACAGAGCCTATTTATCCACAGGCTTTGGTATTGTTGTAGTCGATTTAGTTAAAAAAGAAGTTAAAGAAACTTATTTTATTGGGGAGGGAGGAACCTATATTAACATACTAGCTACTAGTATTTCCAATAATTCGATATTTGCAGCTACCGAGAATGGACTATACACCGCCAATCTAAATCATCCAAACTTATCAGATTACCAGGCGTGGAGTAAAATGAACTTTAGAGCAAACGCTGTGTTTAATTTGTTAGAGACCTTCTCAGGAAAACTTTATGCAAATATACAAGGGGAGTCCTTTAATACCGATAGTTTGTACACTTACGACGGAGAAAATTGGGCTTTATTTTCTCATCCATTCACAAATGTTTCCTTAAAATCACAAAACGGTAAACTCTCTGTTACCTCAAAATATGGACTGCATGTGTACAACGAAAATTTGGAAACAGTAAAAAATCTAACAAGTGCTATGTTTAATTTTCCAAAAAAAGAATTTAGAGCTGGTGTGTACCTAGATAATGAATTTTGGATTGCGGATAAATACAACGGTTTATTAAACTACTCAAATGGAAATACTAGACAGCTTATGCCAACGGGTCCGCACAAAACAAACGTTGCCAAAATTACTAATTATGGAAATGAAATATGGTTGGCCCACGGTTCGAAAAACGAAAACTGGGACCCTACTTGGTCTCGTAGTGAGCTTTCTATACTCAAAACAGATGACTGGACGAATACCAGCACACTAATTAACAATAGCGTTTTAGACCCAGTAGACGTTGTTGTAAATGGAAACATAAGCTACGTAGCTAGCTGGCAAGACGGATTGGCTGTGTTGGTTGACAATGAATTAAGCGTTTTATTTAATGAAACAAATAGTAGCCTACAAAAAAGATATCCGCATAATGATTGGTTAAACGTAGGAGAAATTAAATTTGATTCAGAAGGAAATTTATGGTGTACAAACCCTCAAACGCTTGAGCCCTTATCTGTTCAATATACAAATGGAGAATGGGAGTCCTTTTCTCTTGGAAATACCGTTACGGAAGCTCAAAATTTAGCCGAATTAATGATCGATGTAAACGACCAAAAATGGATACAACTAAAAAACAACGGCCTTATTGTTTTTGACGAGAGTAGAACGGGCACAAAAGCAAAAAAGATAAGCAATGGAGAAAGTAACGGCGATTTAAATTCGGATAGAGTTTTTGCAATGGCAGAAGATTTGGACGGTGAAGTGTGGATTGGAACCGACAATGGAGTAAGTGTCTTCTACAACCCGGCAGAGATATTTGACGGAGAACAAGCATCCACCATAATTGTGAGCGAAGGCGAATACAATACCTATTTACTCGATGGCTTATTGATTAACGACATCGAAGTTGACGGAGCAAACAGAAAATGGTTTGCAACAAACAACTCTGGAGCAATATTAACCTCAGAAAATGGTACAAACGAACTCATTCATTTTACTGCCGAAAACAGCCCATTATTCTCTAACAAAGTAGTAGATATTGAAGTAAATGACGAAACAGGAGAAGTGTTTTTCGCAACAGACAAAGGTCTTATCTCCTACCGAGCGGGCGCAACTAAAGGAAGCGACGACTTCTCCAATGTATTGGTTTATCCAAACCCAGTAAAACCAGATTACGAGGGCACTATAAGCATAAAAGGATTGCTTACAGATGCTGTAATTAAGATTACAGATATTAGTGGAAATTTGGTTTACAAAACTACCGCACTAGGCGGGCAAGCTAATTGGGACGGTAAAATGACAAATGGCAAAAAAGTAAACTCAGGCGTGTATTTAATTTTCTGTTCCGATGAAGATGGAAATGAAAACCACGTAAGTAAACTACTCATTATACGAGACTAAATGCAAAGGTCTAGAGCAATCGTATTAAATAAAATAAACTACTCGGAAACGAGTATAATTATTAAAATATACACCGAAGAAGACGGTTTACTCTCCTTTATTGTAAAAGGAATAAGAGGTAAAAAAGGCAAATTAAGAATGGCGCAATTTCAGGCGCTTAACCTACTTGAAATAGACTACAAGCAATCGGGTAAATCTGAACTACGCTATCTACTAGACTTAAAAATTTCGGAACCATTTAGCGACTTATTGTTTGATCCAATTAAAAGAGCTGTAGCACTATTTGTAGCAGAATTAATTCAAAACTGCATACAAGAAGAAGAGCAAAATAAAGAATTGTTTCTTTTTTTACATCAATCTATACATTGGTTAGACCTTAGCAAAGACTCTTGCACGCACTATCATTTAGCTTTTATGATGAAACTAACAAAATACCTGGGGTTTGCTCCAATGGAAAACAACACTAATGCTCTTTGTTTTGACCTGCAAACAGGACAGTACCTTAAGCACCAGCCAATTCATACATTCACAATACATGGGGAAGAAATGGAGGCTTGGACAAAATTGTCATCCTGCTCGTATGAGCACCTGCCAGTACTTCAGTTTTCGAATGCATTAAAAAGAAGCTTAGTACAAGCTTTGATGGATTATTATAAATTACATTTAATTCATTTTAAAGAATTAAATTCGCAGCATATACTCCAGATAATATTTGATGATGAATAAGCAGCTTGTCTTTTTGTGTATACTAAGTCTAAACTTCGTACAGCTTTTAGCACAAGAGTTTAGGGTTCTTGATGAACTCGATAGTCCTATACGAGAAGCACACATTGTTAGCCTAGACAGAACATCGCATGCTTTTACAAACAAAGCAGGCTTTGTAAACCTATCCAACTTTAAGGATAGTGAAAAACTTGAAATAAGCCATCCTAGTTTTATCACAGTACTAACAACCAAACTAAAACTAAAGGAACAAGGCAATAAAATAATACTCTTATTTAACCCAGAAACTTTAGGCGAAATTGTGTTGTTAACACGAATTGACGACGAAAACCTTAAGACAACAGCCGACAGGAGAGTCGTCTTGCACGAAAAAGAAATAACAAGGTTAAACACGCAAACAACCGCAGATTTACTAGAAAAAAGAGCAGGTATAAATGTTCAAAAAAGCCAAATGGGTGGAGGGAGTCCAGTAATTAGAGGCTTTGAAGCAAATAGGGTTTTATTGGTAGTTGATGGAGTACGATTAAACAATGCCATTTACAGAGGAGGCCACTTACAAAGCATTATATCTGTAGACAATGCCAGCTTAGAACAAGTTGATATTATATTTGGCCCAAGCAGCTCCGAATATAGTAGCGATGGGCTCGGTGGAGTTATACATCTTCATACAAAAAGACCAAAATTTACAAAAAACCCCAGCCTTAAACAAAATTACAACACGCGTTTTGCCTCGGCAAACAAAGGAATTAGTAAGCACTACGATGTAAGCTACACCTCTTCAGATTTCTCAATATTTACCTCTTTTTCTGCCAACGACTTCGATGATCTAAGAATGGGGAAAGTTCGAAAACACGGATACGAAAACTGGGGAAAGGTTTACCACTTTATAGAAAACGGAGCGCAGGAAGAAAATGAGAATCTCAACATTCAAAAAAATACGGGATACAGCCAAAAAGACTTTATGCAAAAAGCCATACTTAGGCTAAGCGAAAAGTTGCTGT
>CAWVTK010000161.1:0-4233 GCA_963933205.1 uncultured Flavobacteriales bacterium | reverse complement strand
CGGGGTAAGTTGTTTCTCTTACCTCTCTCTTCTAATATAAATCTGTCAATGAACTAATCTCGTTTGCTCAAAACACTAATCACTTACTGTTTTAGCGGCTGCAAATGTACAACCTTTTTGTTTCCGTGCAAGTCTTTTCAATAAAACTTTATTTATTTTTAAACCCTGCAATTTAAACCTTCCATTTGTGGTGATTCGGATGGCGAAAATACAATCCTTTTTGACAATCACAAACAATAGTGCAAACTATTTTTAATATATTTTAACCAGGGCTTAAAAGCACGGTAAGACTGCCTTTAACAAAACTTATCGGTGGTGTTAATTTGCAACTTCTAATGAGATTTAAGCGCTTGCAATGTCTTTTGAAATATCTGTAAATCAGCACAGAAGAGAACAGACCTAAAGCGGTACAATTTCGGTGAAAACTTACAGGGTTTTAAATCTTAAGGAGTAGACTTAGAAACGTTTAAAATTTTACCCTTGTAAAATTTTGATCCCTCTAAGGAAAAACTATTTATATAGCTGGCCATATCTTTTGCTGAAGTTGGCGCTTGATAGCCGGGAAAGGCTTCTTCGAGCATTTCGGTTTGAACAGCCCCGAGTGCCAAACAATTAAAAGACCAGTTGGTTTCTTTGTACTCCTCGGCCAAACACTCGGTTAGTGCAACTAAGGCTGCCTTAGAAGAGCTGTAAGCCGAAAGCCCTGCAAACTTTACAGAACCTTGCAAGCCTCCTACGCTGCTTACGTTTACAATATGTGCCGACTCAGAAAACTTAGGCAGTAGTACTTGGGTAAGCTGAAAAACAGCCAGTACATTTACCTGGTATACCCGCTGTAAATCGCTTGCAGTAATTTCTGAAAAAGGCTGAGATACCAGAGCTCCTGCATTGTTGATAAGCACATCCACTTGTTGGAAATGTTTACTTACAAAGGGGATGAGCGCCGTATGAAAATCACCTGATGCTAAATCAAAAGAAATGGTATGGAGCACTGCCTGGGCATTAAGCTGAAGACACTCCTGTTTTAAGCGCGCTAAGTTTTCTGTATTTCTGGAGATGGCGATAACCTGATGCCCTTGCGCTGTGTATTGTTTTACCAACTCAAAACCGATACCCCTACTCGCTCCTGTTACAATAATTCTTTTGGTCATTAGATTTCGTCAAAGTCAATTACTAGTTTTGCTGAAGTTGGATGAGACTGGCATGTCAATACATAGCCTTCTGCCACTTCTTCTTCATCTAAGGCATAGTTTACATCCATTTTAACGGATCCTTCCATTACTTTTGCTTTGCAAGCACAGCAAACACCGCCCTTGCAAGCAAAAGGCACATCGGCATCAACAGCCATAGCTGCATCGAGTATGGTTTCTCCGTTTTCGGCCAATTCTAAAGCGTACGACTCGCCGTCTACAATTACCTCAACTTGAGAAACTACAGGGGCAGCATCGCTGCTCGAAACTTCTTTTGTTTTTATCGGTTTTGCAGCCGTAAACAATTCAAAGTGTATCTTTTTTTCGGGAAGACCTATGGCTTTCAATGTATCTTTTAGCTCAAAAACAAGCGCTTCTGGCCCGCAAAGAAACACTTCATCTACCTTTGTAAAATCGATAAGTTCTTTATGGTAGCTCTGGCATTTTTCTGCAGAGAGGCGTCCGCTAAACATAGGGGTATCTACCTGTTCTCTACTGTACACAAAATGCACCTGCAAACGTTTTGGGTAGGAATTTTGAAGGGCTTCTAGCTCTGATTTAAACAGCGTACTCTGACTGGTTTTGTTCCCATAAAAGAAAGTAAAAGTACTGTTTACTTCAGTTTCTAGGGTAGCGCGGAGTATAGACATAATAGGTGTGCTACCCGAGCCCGAGGCAAAAGCTACATACTGTTTGGTTTGATGGGCAGAAAGCGGGGTGTAAAAACTACCCATGGGAGGCATTACATCCAACACATCGCCTAGGGCAAGCTGCGTGTTCGCATACGTAGAAAACGTTCCCGATGGAATTTGTTTTACGGCAACCCTAAGCTCTCCACTAGAAGGACTAGAGCAAATAGAATACGAGCGTCGCACTTCGGCGCCCTCAATTTGAGTTTTTAGCGTAAGGTATTGCCCTTGTGTAAAAGAAAAAGTAGTTGCTAAATTTAAAGGTACCTCAAATAAAATTGAAACCGATTCTGGTGTTTCGCGTTTGAGTTCTGTTACTTTTAAACTGTGAAAATTTGCCATAAAAATTAAATTTTTACAAAAATATACAATTCAACTAAATTTTATACTAAAAAGCCAAACAAACCAAACAAAATAGCGAAAACCCCATACAAAACCACGCGGAGGCTTTTACGTGGAAACGCTCCTAAGCGACTAACAAGGCCTGCAAAGCCCCTTTTTTAAAGCAGAGCCATATGGCTGCTGCAATGCTTTTTTTAATCATCGCGCAGGGTACTCGTGCAGCAAAAATTACAATAAATAAGGAGTCGCTATTTTGCCCTAGCCCCTTTAAATAAAAACCGAATGCTACACAAATAAGGTATAGATAAAACTACATCAATACTTATGTTGTTAGTTAATTTAAATACATTTGTGCTTTGCTAAACCCTCCTGACTAAAACAATGGCTAAAAATTAACCACCATTAAAAACCACCCTTTTAAAGCTCGTACATGAAACGCAACCACCTACTCCTAATTTTAAGTATTTACGGCCTAAGCATAGCAGCCCAAAACATAGGCATGGAGTTTCCTGCTTTTGCAGGAAACTCCTATGATTTTATAATTTTTCAGGGCAGTAAAACAGTAAGTTTAACGAAAGGCCGCATTCCAGAAAACGGAAAATTTACCTTAACAATACCCGAGCAATACGCACCCTATACCGGCATGTGCAGATGGCTTATATCAGGAAGCAGCGAAAACGCAGGCATGGACATGGCCGTGCCCGGCCACGATTTTTTTGTAAGCTGCAGCTCTGTTAACCCAAGTAAAGACAACATTACCTACACAAACTTTGACCCTGTTACTAAGCTGGATAAATTAAATGCCACACAAGAGCAAATTATAGAAAAATTTAATCTGTGCAACCGAGCATTAGAGCTGTACAAAGACCACAAAGAGTTTGCTGTACTCTTTAAAGCAGAGCTCAACAAACAAAAAGAAGCTTTTATAAGCTTTCAGGAGGGTTTAAAAAAAGACCCCAATTTTAACGCCCGTTTAATACCCATACTAAACCTTACAAGAGGCATAGCACCTCAACTAACAAGTAATCCAATTGAAAAGGCCGAAATTTACAATTTGTACGTAACCCAAAGCCTATCGTTTAAAGACCTGTATGTTTCTGGCCATTGGACCGCGCTTATTCGAGACTGGGTGACTTACCAAAGCAATGAAGTTAATGACATTGTAAAATTTGAAGCAGATTTTAAACGCATTAGCGCCAGAATTGATGCCCCAGAGCTGTACACCGACTTTGTTGGAAAAGTAACCTATTACCTAACTTCTTACAGCAAAGATGCCTTTGTAGATGCCCTGGCAGAAACGGTGCTGCAAAGTGGTAAAATAACTGCCTATACTGGAAGCATGCAAGTGTACATAAAAAGTAGACTTGGCATGAAAGCCGCAAATTTAACACTCCCTAAAACACCGGGTAATAACAAAGCTTTAAGCACACTAGAGTCTAGCAAATTTGCACTAAACGGCGCCAACAAAACGCTGCTTATTTTTTACAATTCTGCTTGCGGCCCCTGCGAGGAGCTGATGCGGCAGCTGCCCGATGCTTACCCAAACATAAAAAAAAGTGGACTAGACATTATAGCCATCTCATCTGACACAGACGCGCAAGAGTTTAAAAACCAGGCAGAGGCCTTTCCGTGGAAACGCTCCTACTGCGACTTAAAGGGCTTGGAAGGCCCCAATTTTTTAAACTACGGAGTTGTGGGCACCCCAATGCTTTTTTTAATAGACCAGCAAGGCACCATTGTAGCAAAACCCAATTGGCTCGATTTTTTAAAAGACTGGAGCCCAAAAAAAAATTAAGCAAAAGCAGCACTTATTTTCGCTCTAAGCATATGGGAGCAAAAATAATAATATACATATACAAATATAACTAACTAAATTCTTGTCTTTGTGGGTGATCTTTGTTTTATTTGCACTATTATATAAACTGTACAGTCCGTAATTTATGAAAAAACAAAAACTAATTATGAAAATCAAAAAAATATTTCTAATTGCTGTGCTAACATCATTTAGCACC
>CAWVTK010000160.1:0-4249 GCA_963933205.1 uncultured Flavobacteriales bacterium | reverse complement strand
AAACCCAATGTTTTAATTGTTGATGACTATGTATATTCAGAAAAATCTATCGCAGAATTCTCCCAAGTTTTTAATTTAGGCCTTTCATTAAATAATATAACTTACAAAAAAAATAGTGCTATCACCGCCAATTTCAAAAACAACAAATTAGATTTTCAACAATTAATAAACCGTCAGTATAGTATTAGAGAATACAATGGAACAGAATCTACACGTGGTCTGTATGCATTAATGGCAGAAAAATCAATTAATGGAAGCCAGTTGGTCTATTCCGTTAAACCATCAGGGACAATTAACGAATTTTACAATCGTACTCTGATTACAATAAAAAACAACTTACCTACAAATTGTGCTAATATTGAATACAAGGATGGAGATTCTTCTTTTAACCTAAAATGGATAAATAGAGAAGGCAAAAAGAAAGAATTAGATATTGACAAAATATCAGCGGTAAAAGATTTCTTTGCAAAGAAACTCATAGAATCAACCAAATATTCCATTTTAGAAAAACCATATAAAAAAGAGTTTTGTGTTGAAGCTCTTTATGTGAAGAAATGGGGTGTAAACGAATACTCATTAATTTTCAAAATGTCCGGTGAAAGTACAGAAGAACAACTCAAACTACTGACCTTAGGGATTAAAGGTGAGGTTTTTGAAAAACATAAAGAATTACTATCAACCTACTCAAGACATAAAAAAAGAAATTACGAAACTTGGAATATAAAAGAATATGAATTTATAAAAACCCCAGAAGGAAAGTTTTTAAACCTTAATATCACAACTAAAATTCCAATATTTAAAAATTTAAAAATTTTTCTATTTGACCGTTCTGGTTATACAAAAACACTGTGGAAGTATCAACTTAACAACTTCTATATAGACAATGATACTTATACAAACTCATTAATTAACTCAATTACAAAGACTAATTGTATTGCAAATAACCATAGGTTTATAAATGATTTTAACATAGAAAAAACATGGATCGTTAAAAATAAAAATGGAGGTATCACTCTTATTCTAAAACTTGAAGAAGAAACAACGGATGTAAGTTCTTATCGTATCGGTTTTCACACTTACCCAGATGAATACGATATGGAGAAGCTTAGTCTAAATTCAAAAAAGAAAAAAAGAAAATTTGACATATGGGATTTTACACCGGAAATAAGTCAAATAGATAATGTCCAATATATTGTTAAAAACATCCCTTGTAAACTAACTAAGCTTCTTAAATTGAAATTATTTGTATATGACAGAGCTGGATATAATGGTATTATAGGGAATCCCTTAGAGGTAGATTCAATAATTATTGAATAATTATATAGACTAAGAGGTTAATAATACTAATATTGTTACTTCGTTTACTTTCAAATAAGTTAGAGCTCATGGCACATACAATCCATAACAAAACCAAGCAATTAAAGTACGATTCTGCCTATTTAAAGATGTCTTTAGAGTGGGCAAACCTATCGTATTGCGAACGCAAACAAGTAGGAGCATTAATTGTAAAAGACCGAATGATTATTTCGGATGGCTATAATGGAACGCCTTCTGGCTTCGAAAACATCTGCGAAACCGATACCGGTGACACAAAATGGTACGTACTTCACGCAGAAGCCAACGCCATTTCAAAAGTAGCTCGATCTACTCAAAGCACAGAAGGTGCAACGCTGTATCAAACACTTTCCCCTTGTAAAGATTGCAGTAAATTGGTCTACCAATCGGGCATAAAACGCGTTGTTTTTGTACACAAATACAAAGACACTTCTGGAATAGATTTTTTAGAAAAAGCAGGCGTAGAAATAGTACACATACCTTTACATAAACTACAAAATGAGCACTAAGAAACCCTTATTGAGAAGGCCTTTTATAATTCTGTTAATATTTATAACTGGCTTTTATTTAGGTAAATACCTAACAAATAAAACAGAGTACATTCAATTAAGCTCCTCATCCGAATTTCCGAAATTGGTAGAATTGCTTAACTTTTTAGATTATAATTATGTTGATGAATTAGACCTAGACAGCTTGCAAGAAGAAATTATTTCGGCAACTCTAGAAAGCTTAGACCCCCACTCTACCTATATTTATGTAGACGAACTAAAATCTATAAACGAGGGCATGCAAGGCAATTTTGAAGGCATCGGTGTAGAGTTCCAAATTCAACACGACACCATCGTTGTAGTGAGCCCAATATCTGGAGGTCCGTCTGAAAGAATGGGGATTCTATCTGGAGATCGTATTGTAAAAGTAGACACCTTAAATGTGGCTGGCGTGGGGTTTACAAACTCAGATGTGGTCAAAAACTTAAGAGGAGATAAAGGAACTAAAGTAAAACTATTGATAAAAAGACCTGCGCGCGCTAAGTTAATTCCCTTTACAATTACAAGAGATAAAATCCCTATTACAAGCGTTGATGTGTCTTACATGATTGATCAAGAAATTGGCTACATAAAAGTAAATCGATTTTCGGGTACTACAGACGATGAGTTTACTGCAGCTATAGACGACTTAAAGTCTAAAGGAATGCAGAAACTGGTGCTAGACTTGCGGGCCAATCCGGGCGGCTTCTTACGCGCTGCCATTACCATGGTAGATGAGTTTTTAGAGCGTGGTGAAATTGTTTACACTCAAGGAAATGCGCGTACTAAAAAAGTATACGAAGCAAGTCGATATGGAGGGTTTCAGAATCAGGAGCTTGTTGTTTTAGTAGATGAAGGCTCTGCTTCTGCCAGCGAAATTGTAGCTGGTGCTTTACAAGACCACGACAGGGCTTTGATTGTTGGGCGGAGAACATTTGGAAAAGGATTGGTGCAGGAACAAACTCAGATGAGCGATGGATCTGCTTTTAGATTAACTACAGCTCGATACTATACTCCCTCTGGAAGATCCATACAAAAAGAGTATACCAAAGACCTTGACGCCTATCATTTAGAGGCCGTAAACAGGTATGAGAATGGAGAACTTTACTCACAAGACAGTATTAAAGTTAAAGACTCTTTAAAATACTATACCGATAAAGGTAGGGTGGTTTATGCCGGTGGCGGAATTGTACCTGACTACTTTGTGCCATTAGACACAACAGGTCGTTCAGAATGGCTGTATAAGGTGCTTGCCGCTAATATAATTAGTGGCTTTGTGTTCGACTTTGTCGATCAAAACTCAGCGCTCTTAAACGCCTATTCTAGCCCAAAAGACTATGCAGAGAACTTTACCATCTCAACAGAGTTGTTAAACTCCTTTCTTAGTAAAGCAAAGCAAAGCGGTGTAGCTCCAAATACTTCGGAAATTGAGCAATCAAAGTCTTGGATTATGAAACGATTAAAAACGAGTATTGCCAGACAAAAATGGAACGACTTAGGCTTCTTTACCGTTTTTAACGCCGAGGACTCCTGTATAAACAAAGGTATAGAGTTGCTTAGAGAATAAACATAACTATTTTTTTAACAAAAAAGAGGCTGTTTCTTACGAAACAGCCTCTTGTATTTATTTACAAAAGCGAATGCTTAATAAAACTTAGCTCTGTTGTCTTCTATGTCTGCAAGCTCTCTTAAAGCATTTGTAGGTTCAAAGTTAGCTCTTGGTTGTATCTGGCCGTCTAGTTGCTTCTTTAAAGCGGATAAATCTTTTGGGGCGGTAGATTCGATAAAGTCGTCTGCAGAAACTACATAAACTCCGTTATTACCTATTACTGGTTTGGACAATTGCCCTTTCTCCATCCCATAAAAAGCGCCAACTATATTTGGTTCGAAACCTCCAGGAATAGCATTAGATGAAAAAGCCATTGTGTTAACTTGTTCTGTTTCTAAGCTCATCGCTTTAGCAACGTCATCAATTGTTTTTGATGAAGAAAGTTTTGCGTTAAATTCTGCAATTAATGCTTCACCACTTTTCTCTTTTTTAACCGCAATTTCAACTTGTGTTCTAACCTCTTCCAGGTCTTGAGTACCTTCTGGAGCAACCTCTGTTAACATCAGTACAACAATACGACTGTTTTGATCGTCTAGTTTAACCATATTAATACTTGTTTCAGTATCGTATGCCCAAAAAACAAGGTTACGAGCCTCACCAATACCAGCTATATTTCTATCAGCTTCTAAAACTGTTGCCGAGGTTAAGGCAACGTTTTTTTCGTCTGCTAAGTTTTCAAAACTATCTGCGTCTTTAGCGGCTGCCATTTCGCTTGCTTGAGCGTATATTTCATTAGCAGTTTCTTCGCTTGCATCCATAGAAATCTCAATAATTGCTA
>CAWVTK010000159.1:0-4351 GCA_963933205.1 uncultured Flavobacteriales bacterium | reverse complement strand
ATAATAGCATTCCTTTAAGGTAAATGTAGACCTTTTTTTGGAACTGACAAATAGGGGGTAAGGTGGTTTGTTTTAGGTTGAATTTTGAAGTGAATTAAAATATCCTGAGCCGATTAAATTTGCTAATCGGTTCATAAATTGGAGTTATTTGAACCGATTAGGAATTATTGTAAGACTATAATTTCATCAATTATCTCTGTAGGCTACATCTACAACCATTAATACTTTTACTTCAAAAGACCTACATGATAAACAATCAACAACTTTAATTTCGCTTTATTGAACCAATTGATTGCATCATTTTAAAATGATTGAATTTATTATCAGCTGACCAGCTTACAATAGGTCCTTCAATAAGTTCTGCTATTCGTTCTAATTCTGAGTTCATCATTGATTGTGAAATCCAAACATTAGGACCGATTGTATAATATTTACATGACTCTTTTAAATAGAAGTAATGATAAATTTTATTCTTCTTTTTTGAAGTCACATGAAATTCATCAATAAGATCATTACTTATGATAACATTATATTTTTTTGGTATACCCAATTCATCGTCAGATTCAAAAACTAATTTAGTTACGTTTCTAATGTTAACCATAAAAGTTTTTTTATTATCCTCATCGTTTATTATTAGAGGTATATTTATAGTTGACTCTCTACTTTCTTTAACAGATATCACGTCTTTAATTGTTTCAAAACTATATCCACTCACATACTTCAAATGATCGTTGTTGTTATAACGATCAAATGTTGGACTCTCAGAATCAAAAGCTTCGTTTTTTACTTTTATATTAATATAGAGCTTCACAATATTTGTTTTAGTTATTTGTACCTCTCTGTTTGTTGAAAAACCTCTTGTTTCACTTATACTTCCATCACCACTTATTTCAAAAACTCAATCGCATCTTCAAGGCTGTTCTTAAAACTTGTAGAATTCATTGTGTATTTTAATCCTGAAATCCACAGATTTATTGAGCTTGGTTTATGTTTTATTCCAATATCCTTTCTGTAACTAATAAAGAAATCCTCAGTAACAGTATAATCAACATACTCTTCAACGTTTGGGTGTTTTACATTCTTTGCTTCTATCTTATCTGAAAGAGTTGAAAGCTTTACTAATATATCCTTCAATTCATCTACATTTAAGACTACAAAATCATACTCTTGTTTAATAATAGACTCACTTTCAACTTTTTTAGGGAGGTTGTAATATTTATTACCTCTCACGAGCATTCCTTTTCTTGATTCAGATTTAAACGCTATAAACTCAAAGCCTACACTCTTGTATATCGTTTTAAGGTTCATTGCAATAAACTCGTTTGGAATATGCTGCTGAATATTGTTCTTGATAAACTGTTCTGAAACATTACTTGAAACAACAGGTGCTACCATACAGCTCTGTATCGTAAATGCTCCGATGATAAATAAAATGTACTTCTTCATAATCTGTCTTTGTTATTAGTTAATTATTTGTTCTACTTAAGTTTTTCAATTTCTTCGTCTACTAAAGGTAGTAATTCTAAGATTGTTTGTTTTATTAGGCTATCTGTCTCATAGAGTCCCTTGTGGCCTTGTAGGTGATTGAATAATAGTCCTTTAAAATAATTGTTCTCTAGTAATTCATTATAATTTAAAGGTTCAGCTTCGTAGTTTTTATACATTTCATAAGATTGGGTGAAATTCTTAGCATAGAAGGCTTTCATAACATCTAAATCATCTTTAAATGATTTGAATAGCATTAACCGCTCTATATATGTGTAGTTATGTAGAGAGAGAAACTTAATTCTTAATGAATCATTAGTAAGATAATTTACCCCATTAGAGTTTATTATTTCTAAAGCAGTAGTACTTGGTAATAAAAATGTCCACTCAGTTAAATATGAAAAAGTGTTATTTATACTCTCAGTGTAGGGCTCTTTTGCCTCAATACACTCGATTAATTTTATAATGGCTAACATTGAAGAGTGTTCCAGAGGGAGATTTATGTTTGTATCAAATAAATCCTTTTGCAGGTCTGTTTTAATCTGTTGTAATGTACTAATAGTCTCATCCTTATCATCAAGATCAAGGCGTATTTCATTTAATAGAAACGACAGCATTACACCAAATACTATTACAATAACTTCGAATGCTGTACCCTTATAACTTTTAAGGCTTTTAAATAAGTTCATATTTTATAATTTTAGTATTGATAATTACTCACTCTTAACCTCTTTAAGCTCACTTAGCTTAACTAATTCTTTATAAAACCCACGTCCTGTTTCAGTGGCATATTTAATTTTCACTTCGTCATCAGATATTTTATTAATTATTACACATAAACGACCTTTATAATATAATCCAGGTTGCTTAATTGTTTCTAAAATAGTATCCTCAACGATCTCATCTGAATCAACATTTTCATCTATTTTCTTAGTACTATATTTAATTTTATTGTGAAAATTTAAAAATGTATGAATTTCCCCTATTATATAACGTCGTAACAATACCGTTTTACCAATCCTTTTCAAAAATAAACCCATACTGTTTTCGTTAGCGAAAATTCTTATTTCTGATGAGTAATTCCCTACAATGTAGTCATCACCTTTAAGCTTATGAAAAGGATATATTTCTTTTAAATATGAATCTGTTGTGTACTCAAATGCGTGTTTTACAAAATTCACATTACTTATTGGTATGGATAAACCTGATTTAATAAAACAAACCTCTCTATCATCACCTAATAAATTATAGTATTTTGAACTCACAGCTCCATCAATTGAGCATTTCGAACTATTATACAAAGGAACGTTATAGTATTTATAACTATCTGTTGAATTACTCTTTAAAGGCAATATCGAATCCCCGATTGAAATTAGATTTCCAAAAAATGCCATCATAGAATTCCATTCATTTACATCTACTAATCTATATTCAATTTTGTTAATTCTTATACCATTTTGGTTTATAAAATTCTTATTGTTAAATCGAAGTAAAACTTTCCGTTCGGATGTCTTTTTTGCTTTATTTAAAATTGTTATCTGAAATGTTAGAACTCCAGTACCACTTTCATCAGACCATTTTTCACCTCTTTCAAAAAGACACTTTAGTCTAAAATTTTTTATTTCAGGATGATTGGTTAAAATATGAGTAACAGCATCTTCTTCCAGCTGCTCTTTCATATCTTCAATGGCTATTTTGGTAGCAATTATTCCTCCTAGAACAGCAGCTCCAGCAACTATTGCATCCTGTTTGTTTTTATTTCGTTGAGCCAGTAACTTGGAGGATGTAGAAAGACCAAACATAATACACAAGAGCATCTTTATAATAATAGTTCTTTTCATAATCTGATTTTTTAATATTAATTAATCATCTACGCCACCATACCATCAACAAAGGTTTCCACGAAGGTCATAATCTTATCGATTACGCTAAGGGCTATCTTTTTGCGTTGGAGTAGCTTTGGTTTTACTTTTAGTGCATCTACTACATCATCTCGTTCTATTGTTTGTTGAGAGAATAAATAGTTGTCTATTATTTTTTGGAGTTTGAAAGGTTCAATCTCGTATTCTGTGGCAATTTTATTGAGTGCTTTAAGCTTTTCTTTATCCCAATAGGTATTGAAAAGCTCTTCTATATCGGCATCGTCTTCTAAATCTACGAGGGTTTCGGTAATGAACTTCTCTATTAGCTTTTTCTTGCTTCTAAGATGTGATTCTCCCGAAAGCATATCGGTAATTTGTTTGCGTTTTTCGGCTCTTCCTTTCTCTGACCTATCGCTATTAATCAGCTTTAAGAGGTTGAGGATATAACTCACGTTTACATCGTCTTTATGAATCAATTCCAACTCGAAATCTAAATCGTCTAAGATGGAATCTTTCTCTTTGGCGTTGTTGTTACGTGTTTTATCGTAAATGTCTAAGTACTTGCTTTTGTAATCTTCAAAAGACTGCTCTTCCATTTCCACATCATCGTGAGAGAAATCGGAGAATACAGAGAGTACATTTTTAATACGCATCAAATCACGGAAAGCACGAACAAACTCCATTTCCTCGTGTTCGCTTGGCAATTCGCTTACAGAATCTACCGTTGGAGCAATTTCTAATAAACGAGCTAAGGCTTTGTCGAATTGCTCCAAATAATCCTCATACGGTTGCATTAAGATAATCTCTTTTGCATCCTTGTTAGAGAATAAAGCAATGGCTTCGTCTGTGTTCTTTTTAAGGTTTCTAAAAGCTACAATATTCCCTTGCGACTTCTGTTCTCCTAAAATACGATTGGTACGAGAAAAGGCTTGTATTAAGCCGTGGTACTTTAAGTTCTTATCTACATATAGCGTATTAAGGGGCTTACTATCGAATCCTGTTAG
>CAWVTK010000158.1:0-4390 GCA_963933205.1 uncultured Flavobacteriales bacterium | reverse complement strand
TTTTTAAGATGATAAATGGAAGAGTAAAATTGCAAATAGGAACGCCAGTAAAGAAATAGATTTATGTGTTTAGCATAACTACCCTTATGCAAAAGGCAATACCTGGATCTTGAAAAAGTCTTGGGCTTTTGTATCTCATAATTGAGAAAAGCCTCGTATTTTTGCAAAAATCAATTCTAAGGATTTGAGCGATCACAAACAAAAATTTATAAGCGTAGGAATTTCTCACTGGAAAACCCCGATAGAGATTAGAGGAAAATTTAGTTTTCCTACTGAAGCTATAGACGCAATTTTAGAAGAAGCCAAGCAAATTGGAATAAAAAGCCTGTTTGTAGTAACTACCTGTAACAGAGCTCAGTTTTTTGCTTATTACCACAATGCTTTTGTTCTAAAAGAACTTTTTGCCAAACACACCAAAGCATCCTTAGCCGAGTTTGAAAAGTATCACTTTCTCTCGACCGAAGACCAGGCCATACACCAACTTTTTGAATTGTGCTGCGGCATAGACTCTATGATGTTAGGAGACTTGCAAATTGTAAGTCAGGTAAAAGAGGCGAGTAAATATTCGAATAAAAAAGGATTGTTGGATGGCTATACGCATCGCTTAATGCAATACGTACTGCAAGCCTATAAAGATGTTCGTACCCACACCGATATAAACGAAGGCCCAGCTTCTGTAGCTCATGGAGCCGTATTGTTTATTAAAGAGCGCTTTAAAAACCTCAGCAATAAAAAAATTGTGCTTTTTGGTACCGGAGAAATTGGAGAAACCACAGTTAAAAATCTTCAAAAACACGAGTACCGAGAAATGGTTTTGGTAAACAGAACCCGCTCTAAGGCAGAAGCTATTGCAAAACCCATAGGCGTTCGTGTAGCAGACATCGAAAACCTTAAAGAAGAACTGAGTACTACAGATATTTTTATTGTGGCTACAGGTGCTTTTGAACCTACCGTTCGAGCAGAGCTATTTGATGGTTTGAATAAGGAAATGGTCCTGATCGACTTATCGGTGCCCAGAAACATAGATCCTAATATAGACACCATGGAAGGCTTAGAGCTCATAGACATGGATCAGCTAAACAGCATACAAGATGAAACATTGGCTAGGCGTCGTAAAAACATTCCAAAAGCACGTACCATCATCAACCTTCATAAAAACGAATTTTACGATTGGGTACTCATGCGCGATTTATCGCCAACCATACAAGCTTTGCAAGAAAAGCTACACTCGTATAAAATGGACGAACTTGAGCAACAAAAATTTCGTTTAACAGCACAAGAGCTTGAAAAAGCAGACAAATTAGCTACCAGTGTGGTCAATAAAATTGCCAACCAGGCTACAGAATACATCAAATCCAAATACCGACATTCCGAAGAAATGGTAAAAATGGTAGAGGAAATGTTTAAATTGAACCCATGATACGTATAGGAACCAGAAAAAGTAAGCTCGCCTTATGGCAGGCATATAAAGTGCAGGAGGAGCTCAAGAAACTTGGGCAGCACTCCGAATTGGTTTTAATAGAATCGGAAGGCGATAAAGTACTCGATACACCACTGCCACTTATGGGCGGAAAAGGCGTGTTTACAAAAGCACTAGACGATGCGCTTGTTGCAGGAGAAATAGACATTGCCGTTCACTCTCACAAAGACATTCCTACAGATTTGCCCCCAGGCATAAGCCTTTGTTCTGTAATGGAAAGAGCAAATCCTTACGATGTTTTAGTAGTGCGTAAAGACCTCGATTTTTTAGAGGAGAAAAACTACGCTGGCTTAATTGCTACAAGTTCGAACAGACGAAAATCGCAATGGCTCGATAGGTACCAAAACCACAGTACTTGCGACATTAGAGGAAATGTACAAACACGCATTAAAAAACTAAGAGCCAGTAACTGGGACGGAGCTATTTTTGCAGCTGCAGGACTGCAACGCTTAGAGCTCGACCACGAAATTGCACTGGTATTAGATTGGATGATACCAGCACCAGCGCAAGGAGCTGTAGCCGTAGTTTGTAGAGAAAACGATAAAGAAACGGCAGCCATTTGCAAAGGATTTCATCATACAGAAACGGCTTTGTGCACTCGTATAGAAAGAAGTTTTCTGAACAAATTAAACGGAGGTTGCTCTGCTCCTATTGGAGCTTATGCAAAAATTGAAGCTGGAGTGGTTAAGCTTCAGGCCATTGTAATGGATCCTAATGCAGAAATTAAAATAGAAGTTACTTTAGAAAAAGAACTTGCCCTAGCCGAAGGTTTGGGAATTGAAGCTGCAGAATATGCCCTTGCAAAAGGGGCAAAAGACATTATTGATAAATTACCTAAGGAAAAACGCTTACACTAGATGAAGCAAAAAGGACATATATGGATTACGAAAGCGCTGAACGAGCGACAAAGAGCCTATGTCCAAAATACGGGTATAAACTTAAAAGAAGTGCCGCTTAGTAAAATAGAATTTAGGCCTTTTCCGGAAGACATGCCGCAGGCAGATGCTTGGGTATTTACCTCTCAAAATGCGGTAGCAAAACTGCCCTATACCTCCTTTCCTGGAACAGTATATGCCTCTGGAAATCAAACCGCTAAAACCTTAAAAGAAAAAGGTTTTAACGTTAAATCGGCTGCCAACGAAACAGCCCTTAGCTTAGCCGAAACCATTACAAAAGATGGCGTAAAATCGGCGGTGTTTTTTTGTGGAACCATTCGCAGAAAAGAATTGCCAGAACACCTAACTAAAAACAATATTGAGCTAACAGAAGTTGTTGTTTACCAAACACTTTTAACACCTCATAGTATACCAGCTCAAAAAGGAGATGCCCTCTTTTTTATGAGTCCATCTGCAGTAGACTCTTTTGCCAAGAAAAACAATTTTTCTAAAGAACTTGAGTATTATAGTATTGGAGAAACTACCGCAAATGCCCTAAGAAGTAAGGGGGTACAAAAAATAAATACAGCAGCTGCTGCTTCTTTCGAAGCGATGCTCGAAAATTACACATCAGAAAACAAAAGCATATGGAGTTTCCAAAATTAAAAAACGACCTCTTACTAAGAGCTTTAAAAGGAGAAATTGTAGAAAGACCTCCTGTATGGATGATGCGTCAGGCAGGACGTTTTTTACCGGATTACAGAGTGTTAAGAGAGAAATACACCTTCTTCGAAAGATGTGAAACTCCACATTTAGTTTCGGAAATTACCACCATGCCCATTTGGCAAGTAGGTACAGATGCCGCTATTTTATTCTGCGATATTTTAGTGGTTCCTATGGCCATGGGTTACCACGTAGACATGGTGCCAGGTGTAGGACCACGTTTGCCTAGAACTGTTAAAACTTTGGCAGATGCCGAAGCCATTGTGGTACCCGATGTACATACAACACTTGGCTATGTAATGGAGGGAATTAAGCAAACTCGAATGGATTTAAAAGGCGAGGTTCCTTTAATTGGCTTTGCCGGAGCGCCCTGGACTTTATTGTGTTATATGGTGCAAGGAAAAGGATCGAAAGATTTTTCTGAGGCAAAACGCTTTTGTTTTGAACAACCTGAGGCTGCAAAAATCTTGCTTCAAAAAATTACCGATACCACCATCGCTTATATGAAGGCGCAAATACTCGCAGGAGCTCAAGCTTTCCAATTGTTCGATTCTTGGGCAGGCTTATTGAGTCCAGACGACTTTATGGAATTCTCTTATCCGTATTTAAAACAAATTGTTGCTGCCTGTACGGTTCCAAACATCTTATTTGCAAAAGGATCTTGGTACGCTTTGGAAGAATTAAAAGCTACAGGAGCAAATGGAATTGGAATAGACTGGGCAGTTACTCCAGAAATGGCGCGCAAGGTTTTGGGCCACGACGTAACCATTCAAGGGAATTTTGACCCATCTAGGCTCTACGCTCCTATTCCAAAAATAGAGCAGTGGACCAAAGAAATGATAGACCGATTCGGTAAAGACCGTTACATTGTAAATCTTGGACATGGAATTTTACCCGACGTACCCGTTGACCATGCCAGAGCCTTTATTAATGCTGTAAAAAACTACAGCTAAATGACTATTAAAGACGCTTTTACTAGCCATCTTTTCGATTTGCAAAATCGCATTTGCGCTGCTTTAGAAAAAACAGACGGCAAGGCTAAGTTTGTAGAAGATGCTTGGGAGCGTCCTGGAGGTGGAGGTGGAAAAACACGCATCCTCACCCATGGAAATGTATTCGAAAAAGGAGGGGTAAACACCTCTATTGTTCACGGAGAACTGCCCGAGGCTTTTAAAGAAAAGTTTGGTGTTACAGAAGCCCGTTTTTACGCCTGTGGCCTGTCCTTAGTTATACATCCTACCAGCCCAAAAATACCTACCGTACATGCCAATTGGCGTTATTTTGAAATGTACAATAAACAGGGCGAAATCAT
>CAWVTK010000157.1:0-4392 GCA_963933205.1 uncultured Flavobacteriales bacterium | reverse complement strand
TTCCATACATTTTTGGATCTACTAATCCTTTTAGTTCAACCCCTAAACCAAATACACCTACTTTAAATTTACCTCTGTTAAAAACTTGGTAAGCTTGGCTTAAGCCTTTCATCGGAGTATTCTCAAAATTATAATTTGCAGACAATAGTTTGAATTCTGCATTTTTTGCTTGCAGAGCCAATCCATCTATTCCATTATCAAAATCATGATTTCCTATTGTTGCAGCATCGTACTTCATAGCATTCATTAATTTGAACTCTATTTCGCCTCCGTAATAATTAAAATAGGGCGTGCCCTGAAACATGTCTCCAGCATCCAGTAAAAGTGTTTGTGCTACCTCTGTTCGAATTTCGCTTATTAGTTGGGCTCTTTTTGCTACGCCTCCCATTCCTGGATATCTTTTGTGGTCTTTTGGAAAGGGTTCTATATGACTGTGTACATCGTTTGTATACATAATACACAGATGCTCTAGATTGTTTGAAGCTAGGAGCTCTAATGGTTTTACCATGCTTACTGCACTAATACCTGCTATTTGCTGAATGAATTTTCTCCTAGTGCTCATAAACAAAACGATTATCGATGGTGGTTAGTAGTGTGTCTGTGTGAATGCATTCGGTTAATAAGACGTCTCTTATTTTTAAACCTGTCTTTACCATAGAGATTGAATCTTTGAAAAAGAACATTTTATCGCCTCCATTTGCAAGGTAATCGGAGGTTACGATTCGAACGGAGCTTTTTTTGCTTAAAGAATGTACAATTTGACGATCGCTTATCGTAAGCTTGATGTTGCTAATTGGATGTCCACCGCTGAGTTTTAAATAATTTAGAGCTTTGGTAAAACTGGTGTCTGGTATTTCTATGATTACCAGTTCGTTTTCGAAGGGCATTAATTCGTAAATGTTTTTTGTGCGAATGGCTCCTTTTGGCAGTGAAGCTCTAATTCCTCCGTAATTTAATAAACAGAAATCTGCCGAATGTGTTTTTGTAGCCGATTCAAAACATACGTCAGCCATCCAGTTGTTTAATCGAGATTCAGGCTTGTTTTTTTCCAAATAGAAGGGAGAGTAACACAAAACTTCTTCCATAATACTGTCCAGCGCAATCTTATAAGGTCTGTAAAGTTCAATTATGGAGGAATCCATTGCTAGATCGGTAGAAACGGGCAAACTGTTTCCTGCTAATGTCATTGTGTGTTCTGAGTTGCTGGTGCATCCAATAAAAACACATAGTACTGTGGCTATTGTGAAAAGACTCTTGTAATTAATCGCTAGCATTTTGTAGATTAGTTGAGAAATTTGGAAATAGTTGGTTTAGATTAAATAAATTCGCGTTACAATTTACAATTATGTTTACACATCAAATAAAATTTAGAGTGTTATATTCCGACACAGATAAGATGGGCTATATGTACTACGGTCAGTATGCTAAATATCTTGAAATGGGAAGAGTTGAGGCCATGAGAAGTTTAGGACTATCGTATAAGTCTATGGAAGATGCTGGCGTAATGATGCCTGTATTGAGCTTAAACTTAAAATACATAAAACCACTGTATTACGACGATGAAATTACACTTGTAACTCAGGTTTTTAAAATGCCCGATACACGCATTTATTTTAAATACGAATTACTAAATCCGGCTGGAGATTTAGCCAGTATTGCAGAAACTGTTCTGGTTTTTGTAGCTTGTAATTCTGGTAAACCTTGCTTAATTCCTGCAAATTTTAAAAGTAAAATTCAAACTTATTTCTCTTAATATGAAAAACGTACAAAAAGCTTTACTCATTGTTTTTACGCTTGTTTCGGTAAATATGGTAGCCAAAGAGGGTATGTGGCTTCCAATGTTCTTACAGCAGCTCAATGAAGCCGAAATGCAAGCAATGGGCTTGGAGTTATCCGCCGAAGATATTTATGCCATAAATAATGGAAGTTTAAAAGATGCCATCGTTCATTTTGGTGGAGGTTGTACAGCCGAAATTATTTCTGGAGAGGGTTTGCTACTAACGAACCACCATTGTGGCTTTGGACAAATACAAGCGCATTCATCATTAAAACAAGACTACCTAAGCAATGGTTTTTGGGCAAAAGATAAATCTGAAGAATTGACCAATGAAGGCTTAACAGCTACTTTTATTAAGTACATGAAAGAAGTAACTGCAGATGTTTTATTTAATGAAACTTCTGAAATGACAGAGTCTGAACGAAGAGAAATGATAAGTGCTGTAGGCGATTCTTTGATTTCTTTAGAGCTTGAAGGAACACATTATGAAGCGATGATAAAGCCTTTTTTTAAGGGAAATCGTTACTTTATGTTTGTAACCGAAACCTTTACTGATGTTCGGCTTGTTGGTGCACCACCTTCTTCTATAGGGAAGTTTGGTTCGGATACCGATAATTGGATGTGGCCGCGTCATACTGGAGATTTTTCTATTTTTAGAATTTATGCAGATCAAGACAACAATCCTGCTGCATTTTCTAAAGATAATGTGCCTTACAATCCCAACCGTCATTTAACCATTTCTACAAAAGGTGTAAAGCCCGGAGATTTTACTATGGTATATGGCTTTCCTGGTAGAACCGATGAGTATTTGCCAGGTGTTGCGGTTAAACAGATTACGCAAGTTTTAAATCCTGCAAAAATTTCTATTCGCAAAACAGCATTAGATATAATGGATAAACAAATGCGAGCCTCCGATGAAGTTCGTATTAAGTACGCTTCCAAATATGCAAGTGTAGCAAATTACTACAAAAAATGGATTGGAGAAAATACCGGAATTCAAAAAACTAGAGGACTCAAACGCAAAGAGGAATTTGAGAAGGCATTTACCCAAGCTGTAGCTTCTAATCATGCTTATTCAAGTTATTCTGGGCTAATTTCTCAATACGACTCTCTTTATAATGAACTAGAGGACATTGCTTTGGCTAGAGATTATTTTATCGAAATTGCTTATCGAGGCGTAGAAATTATTAAATTTTCTAATAAAGCCTCAAAGTTTTTAGCGTCTGGAGAATCTGCAGATTTAGCCAAATTCAGAAAATCTATAAAGAATCATTTTAAAAATTACGATGCACACACGGATGAGTTGTTGTTTGAGGCTCTGTTTGATAAATACGCAGCAGACCAAGTAAATTCAGATTACCTACCGGCTTATTTTAAGGGTAAAACCTACACTGCTTCTGAGGTCTTTTCGAAATCCTATTTTGCGAGTCAAGAAAAATTAGAAAAGTTATTAAGCTCCTCAACTAAGAAAATTCAAAAGAAACTGGCCAAAGATCCAGCATTCCAAATTTCTGCTGCCCTTTACGAACATTATAGAAATGTGATATACGGAAAGTATTGGGCCTTAGAAGATGAGCTTGATCGTGTAGATAGAGCGTACCTCAAGGCAATGATGGAGGTGCTTCCAGACTACAGAAATTACTACCCAGATGCAAACAGCACGCTGCGTCTTGCCTACGGTAAAGTTCAAGGAGTTTCTCCTTTAGATGCAATTTCGTATGGCCCCATAACCTATTCTGATGGGATGATGGAAAAATATATTCCAGGAGATTATGAATTTGATTTGCCCGAAAAACTGATTGAGCTCTACGAAAATAAAGATTTTGGACCTTATGCAGATACCAATGGAAAACTGCCCGTTTGTTTTATTGCAACAAACCATACCACTGGTGGGAATTCTGGCAGTCCTGCTTTAAATTCTAAAGGAGAATTAATAGGACTTAATTTCGACAGAGCTTGGGAAGGAACCATGAGCGATATAAACTACGATGCCTCTCGATGTAGAAACATTATGGTTGATGCTCGTTATATTTTATTTGTAATTGATAAATATGCAGGGGCCAGTTATTTGCTTGACGAAATGACTCTAAATTAATCTAAAGAGTTAAAATAAATTCTCACAATTTCTAGGTCAATAAAAAACCCTATCGTTATCCGATAGGGTTTTTTTATGTAAGAAAATGAGTTGATTTAAAGACTCTTAATGATGTTGTTTAAAGTGGTACTCGGTCTCATGAATTCTGCAGTTTTACGAGTGCTTGGAGCGTAATACCCATCTAAGTTTATGGCGGCACCCTGTACAGCGTTTAATTCTTCTACAATGGTTGTTTCGTTGCTTTCCAAAGACTTTGCTACAGGTTTAAAAATAGCTTGTAATTCAGAGTCCTTTGTTTGCTTAGCTAACTCTTGCGCCCAGTAAAGTGCTATGTAAAAATGACTGCCTCGGTTGTCCAGCTCTTTTACTTTTCTCGATGGAGATTTTCCTCTTTCTAAGAGCGAAACGGTAGCATTGTCTAATGTTTCGGCTAGTACTCTAGCTTTAGGGTTGTTGTTGGTTTCAGCTTCGTGCTCAAAAGAAACAGCTAAGGCTAAAAACTCTCCTAAAGAATCCCATC
>CAWVTK010000156.1:0-4423 GCA_963933205.1 uncultured Flavobacteriales bacterium | reverse complement strand
GAAGGAACTGGAGATATTAATTTAGAAGAGCTAACAGTTTCTGACTTCCCTGAGCATTCCGTTGTAAGAACCTTACGAGATTTAGAAGCCCGATACAAAACAGGATGCACCGTTATTGGCTTTAAAAGTAATACCGGAGACTATGTAGTAAACCCAGGTCCAGATACTCTTTTAGAGGCAAACTCTAAGCTATTTGTACTAGGCAAACAAGAACAAATAGTGAGTTTAAACGAATTGCTTAATCTTTAAAAAAGAACACCGAATTCTATTTATTGGCAAAAAAAACGAATTAATCAAGCAATCTAATCCTCAGAATACACCTTACATAAAGAATTAAATTGTAAGTCAAGAACAAAACCTAAATCAACTCCAATGAAAAAACTAGTAGCCCTATTGTTATTTATGCCTCAAATTTTAAGGGCAGAAACTACAGCAAGCGATACCATTAACACTCTTTTTGAGCCAATTGTAAATGTTTTAGGCAAAGTGATCTTTTGGGAGCCATTTTTAGGAATTCCAGTAGTTGTTATTTGGTTGGTAATTGGTGCTGTGTTTTTTACTCTACGGATGAACTTTATAAATATAAGGGGGTTTAAACATGCCATTCAACTTGTAAAAGGAGATTTTGACAACCCAAACGATAAGGGCGAGGTGTCTCACTTTCAGGCTTTAACAACGGCTCTTTCTGCTACCGTTGGCTTAGGGAATATTGCAGGTGTTGCTGTAGCGGTTGCTATTGGAGGGCCGGGAGCAACTTTTTGGATGATTGTGGCCGGTTTGCTTGGGATGTCCTCAAAATTTGTAGAATGTACCCTTGGGGTAAAGTACCGTAAAATAGACGAGAATGGTGAAGTATCCGGAGGGCCTATGTATTACCTTAACACCGCTTTCGAACAAAAAAACATGCCTTTTGTAGGGAAAATAGTTGCCGGACTTTTTGCAATTTTATGTGTAGGAGGTTCTTTAGGAGGTGGAAATATGTTTCAAGCCAATCAAGCATTTTCTCAGTTAGAAGGACAGTTTTCTATTCTCCAGGGAAATGGTGTTTACTTTGGCCTGATACTCTCAATTTTAGTGGGGGTAGTTATTATTGGAGGTATTAAAAGTATCGCTAACATTACAGAGAAAATTGTACCCTTTATGGCAGTTCTTTACGTAGGAGCGTCTCTTTTTATAATTATGATGAATTACGACCAAATATTTGAAGTATTTGGAATTATTTTCGACTCCGCTTTTTCTGCCGATGCAGCTAAAGGTGGTTTTGTAGGAGTTTTAATACAAGGTTTTAAACGCGCCGCTTTCTCAAATGAAGCCGGAGTTGGTTCTGCCGCAATCGCACATTCTGCAGTTAAAACAAACGAACCTGTATCAGAGGGTATTGTTGCTTTATTAGAACCCTTTATAGATACGGTAGTTATTTGTACAATGACCGCTCTTGTAATCATCATTACCGGCAGACATACAGGATACGATTTAGAAGGTGCTCAGTTAACATCCTCTGCCTTTGAATCAGTAATTTCATGGTTCCCGATGTTGTTGGTTGTTGCTATATTCTTATTCGCCTTTTCTACCATGATTTCCTGGTCTTATTACGGCTTAAAGGCTTGGACGTATTTGTTCGGAAAATCTAAATTTACAGAGTACTCCTATAAATTAATATTCTTATTGTTTATTATAGTAGGGTCTTCGGTAAGTTTAGGAGCAGTAATAGACTTTTCAGACATGATGATTCTGTCGATGGCTTTTCCTAATATATTAGGTTTATATCTTATGTCTGGCGAAGTTAGAGCAGACTTAAAAGACTATATGGCTCGTGTAAAAAGTGGTGCCATTAAAAAGTTTAAATAGTACAATCGCTATTATTATTATTTAGTAAACAAAGCCCTTTCTCTGAGAAGGGCTTTGTTATTTTAAACAGATTTCTTACATTCAACCTATGTAATAGATGAAGATGAAGTCCATATTTAAATACTTATATTTTAATAAAAAGGAACGTTTTGCTTTGTTCTTGTTCCTCCTATGTATGCTTATAATTAGTAGTTTGCATCATGCGCTTAAACCTTCCTTTAAACAAGTGTATTATGAGTTTGAAAACCCATCGTTTAATTGGCTAGACACAAGCAAACAGACTAATAATTCAGATTTAATTAAAAAAGAGTATGCAAAAAAAACAAAACCATACCATCCAAAAAAGCCCAAAATATTAAAGCAATTACGTATAGATATTAATAAAGCAGATTCCATTCAATTTACCCAATTAAACGGTATTGGAAAAGTGTTTTCTTCGCGCATAGTTCGATACAGGAATTGGTTAGGCGGTTTCCATTCAAAAGAGCAATTAGAAGAGGTTTACGGAATAGACTCCAACTTATTAGCCCGTATTTCGCCTAATATATTTGTTGCATCAAATTCTCATAAAAAAATAAACATCAATACAGACGATTATAAAACTCTTGCAGCTCATCCTTACATTAGTTATAAGATAGCTAAAGCAATCGTTAAATATAGGGAGCATCATGGCTCGTACATTAGCTTAAGTGATCTTAAAGGTATTCCCTTGATTGACGAGGAATTATTCCGTAAAATTGCATTCTATATAAAGTTGCAATGATAGAAGCTGAACTTAAGCGTGTAATTCAAGATTTCCCCGATTATCCTAAGCCTGGTATCATGTTTAAAGACATAAGTCCCATCCTAATGGACATGGACTTATATACCAAAGTGATTAAAACATTTCACGAGCTTCTTATCGATTTAAATATTGATGTCATCATAGGGGTTGAAAGCAGAGGTTTTTGGTTCGGTCCGGCAATTGCTCAGCAATTAAACATTCCATTTATTCCAATTCGAAAAAAAGGTAAATTGCCTGGAGCTGTTTTTTCTAAAACCTACCAGCTAGAATATGGAACTGCAACAATAGAAATTCAAAAAGATCGTTTAAAAAAAAACTCCAGAGTTTTAATACACGATGATTTATTAGCCACAGGAGGAACCGCTAAAGCAGCGGCCGAATTAGTAAGTCTAGCAGGAAGTCAGGTAGTAGGTTTTGCCTTTTTAGTAAACCTTACCTTCTTAAAATTAGAACAAAATTTAGAGTCAATTTCAAATAACATTATATCAATTGTAAATTACAAATAATGGACTTTACGTATACAGAAACTCAACAAATGATTGCCGAAACCATAAAGGATTTTGGAGCACAGCACATAAAACCATTTATGATGGACTGGGATAATACACAAGAGTTTCCGGTACACGTATTTAAAGCATTAGGAGCGTTGGGCTTAATGGGCGTTTTAGTTCCCGAGGAATTTGGAGGCTCTGGTTTAAGCTACGATGAATACATTACAGTAATAGACGAGATTTCTCAAATAGACTCTTCCATAGGCCTTTCTTTAGCTGCTCATAATTCGCTTTGTACTGGTCATATACTTCAGTTTGGTAACGATGCCCAAAAGAAGAAGTGGTTGCCAAAATTAGCAAGCGCCGAGCACATTGGAGCATGGGGACTTACGGAGCACAATACAGGCTCAGATGCCGGAGGGATGAATACAACAGCTGTAAAAGATGGGAATGAATGGGTACTAAATGGTTCTAAAAACTTTATTACCCATGCCAAATCAGGAGACATTGCTGTAGTTATTGTTCGCACAGGTGCCAAAGGAGACTCAAGAGGTATGTCTGCCTTTGTGGTGGAAAAAGGAACACCAGGATTTAGCTCGGGAAAAAAGGAAGATAAATTAGGAATGCGAGCTTCTGAAACTGCCGAGCTGGTTTTTGATGGCTGCCGTATACCAGAAGGAAATTTATTAGGTAAAGTTGGAGAAGGTTTTATTCAGGCAATGAAGATTTTAGATGGAGGTAGAATTTCGATTGCTGCACTTTCACTTGGAATTTCTAAAGGAGCCTACAAAGCTGCATTAAATTATTCTAAGGAACGCGTTCAATTTGGCAAACCTATATGCGAACATCAAGCTATAGCCTTTAAATTAGCCGACATGATAACCGAGATAGAAGCTTCTGAACTGCTTATTTATAGTGCTGCAGATAAGAAAAATAAAGGTTTGAAAATGACAAAAGAAGGGGCTATGGCAAAGTACTACGCCTCGGAAGCTTGCGTTAGAATAGCCAATCAAGCCGTGCAAATATTTGGAGGATATGGCTATACAAAAGACTTTCCTGTAGAAAAATTTTACCGAGACGCAAAGCTTTGTACAATTGGAGAAGGAACTTCTGAAATTCAACAAATCGTTATTTCAAAATTGATTTTAAACGAATAAGATTGAAATAAGTAATTTAAAAAGGAATCATTTGTTTGTATCGTAAAACAAATTCGTATATTTGCCATCCGAAAGAAGAAAAAAACAAAGCATAAATAAGTATAGACATGATTATTATTCCTGTAAAAGAAGGTGAAGCTATT
>CAWVTK010000155.1:0-4602 GCA_963933205.1 uncultured Flavobacteriales bacterium | reverse complement strand
TGATGAGCTGGTGAACGATAGAATTGGGATAATTGTATACGCAGGAAAAGCCTACGCACAATTACCTTTAACAACTGATTATTCTGCCGCAAAAATGTTTTTGAATACCATAGACACCGATATGGTGCCTACTCAAGGAACCGATATTGGTAACGCTGTAGACATGGCTTTAAGCTATTTTGAAAGCGGAACAGAACAGAACAGAGTATTGTTTGTTTTATCCGATGGAGAGAGCCATGAAGAAGGCGCTTTAGAAGCAAGTGAATTGGCTTTAGAAAATGGAATTATTATTAATACGATAGGACTAGGCACGCAGCAAGGAGGGCCGATACCAATTGTTCGAAATGGGGAAGTTAAAGGGTATAAAAAAGACAAAAGCGGAACTGTAGTGGTTACTAAAATGGACCCTGAAATGCTTCAACAACTGGCCTTAAGTACCAATGGAGGATTTATAGACGGTACTTACACACAAGAAACCATAGCGTTTATTACCAAAGCCTTATCAGAGATGGAACAAGTAGAATCTGAAACAGAGTTATTTTCCGACTACGAGGATCAGTTTCAATGGTTTCTTGGTTTTTCTTTGTTCTTTTTTATTTTAGAAGCAATTACTCCAAGTCGAAAAACGCCTTGGATTAGAAAAATAAAATTATTTGGAGATGAAGCTAAATAAAAAGTTGCTCGTATTATTTGTTTTCGCCTTTGGATTACTTCTTTCTGCTCAGTCTGAGAGAAAAATTACGCGGAGTGGAAATACTCAATACGAAACTGGTAATTTTGTAGAAGCAGAAATAAATTATAAAAAAGCCTTAGAACATAATCCGACTCTTTTGGAAGCTCAATTTAATTTGGGTGATGCCTTAGCTAAACAAGAACGATATGAAGAAGCTCTTGCCTCTTTTGATTTGGTTACTGCTACTACCGAAGATGCAGAGCTTAAAGCCAGTGCCTTTCATAATAAAGGAAATGTACAATTAAAACAACAAGACCTAGAAGGTGCCGTTGCCTCTTATGAAGAATCCTTGAGAGCTAATCCAAAAGACTCCCAAACTCGCTACAATTATGCCTATGCCAAAAAACAACTAGCTCAACAGCAAGAACAAGAGCAAGAGCAAGAGCAAAACGAGGAAGACAAGGAAGACAAAGAAGACAAAGAAGACCAAAAAGAAAACAAGGACTCTAAAGATAAAGGAGATCAGAATAAAGAAGATTCTGAAAACAAGGATTCTGAAGATTCTAAAGAAAAACAAGAAGATTCCAAAGAAGATTCCTCTGAAGAAGAACCGAAAGATAAAGGGGAGACAGACGGACAAGAATCTGAAGACGAAAAGCAAAAGCAAGAACAAGAGGCCAAAGCCAAAGAAAATAAATTAAGTCCAGAAGAAGCTCAGCGCCTTTTGGATGCCTTAAAGCAAGAGGAAAACAAAGTTCAAGCTAAAATGAAAAAGCACAAAATAAAAGGTGCTAAAGTGAAAATTGAAAAAGACTGGTAAGACGAATGAAAAATAATTTACTCCTTTTATTTCTGGTGTTTAAGTCTGTCCTAATAATGGCACAGACCTTTACTGCTTCGATAAATAAAAACAAAGTAGGCTTAAACGAACAGTTTACTTTAACCTTCTCTTTAGACGCTAGCGGTGATCGATTTGTAGCACCTAACTTATCTGGCTTTACGGTATTAGCCGGGCCAAGCTCCTCTTCTAGTACAAGTATCGTAAATGGTAAGGTTACTAAAGAAACTTCTTTTACCTATCGTTTGCGTTCAAAAAAAATGGGTGCATTTACCATTTACCCTGCAAAAATTAAAGTAAAAGGTAAAGAATTGAGATCGAATACACTTTCGGTTCAAGTACTTAAATCTAGTCCAAAATCAAGTTCAAATAAATCTCCAGAAGCCATTGCCAAGAGCAATGTGTTTATACAGTTGGAATTAAGTAATTCTAAACCCTTTGTTGGCGAACAAATTATAGCCTCTTATAAATTATACTTTAGTCAAGAGGTTCGCTCTCCCGAATTATTAGAAAACCCTACTTATACTGGGTTTTGGCATGAGGAATTTGATTTGGGTAAAAATTATCCTGTAAGTGAGGAGTTTATTAATGGAAAAAAATTCCAAGTAGCCTTATTAAAAAAATCAGTACTAATTCCTCAGCGTTCAGGTAAACTACCCATTGCTTCTATGGAACTGGAAGTCCCGGTTGCAACTCCTACTAATCAGCGTGATTTCTTCGGTAGGAGAACCTCTAGAATTGTAAACATTATTTGTTCTTCTGGTAAAATGGTTTTAAATGTGAAGCCCTTACCCCAAAAAGGAAAACCATCAAACTTTAGTGGAGCAGTAGGCTCGTTTGAATTTACAACTAAGCTCGATAGAGACTCCATTCAAACAGATGAATCGGCTAATTTATCCTTAAGAATTTCGGGAACAGGAAATTTAAGAATGATTGACTTACCTGAATTTGATGTTCCAAATGATATTGAGGCATACGAGCCTAAGTACAAAGAGCGTATTAATCTTAAACAATCGGGTTTGTCTGGTTATAAGAGAGAAGAGTACTTATTAATTCCGCGTAATAAAGGTGTTTATAAAATAGGATCGGTAAGCTTTAGTTATTTTAATCCTTCTAAAAAGAAGTACACTACCATCAATAGTCCATCCTACACCCTTAGGGTTAAGGGGTCGGATAAAGGATCATCATCATCTGTGGTTCTTACTAACATTACCAAGGAGGATGTAAGCTTTATTGGTAAAGATATTTTGTACATAAAAACATCATTGAGCAATTACCGAAATTCTAAAAATTTGTTCTTTCGCTCTACAACATTCTATGTTTTACTTTTTATTCCGTTGTTTTTTCTTCTCTCACTTCTCATCTTAGTTTTACTGAGTAAAAATTCTATTGTTAATTTCAAACAATTAAGAAAAGGATCTGCAGGGAAGCAAGCAGTAGTAGTTTTAAACAATCCTAAGCTAGAAATATACACAGCAATAGAAAATTCTTTGCAAACCTTTATGTTTAAAAAATGGCGTTTAAAGCGCGCACAGTTTAATAAAACCGAAATTCTTGAGGTACTCAAAAATAAAAAAGTAGATGAACGTGTGATAGGTCATTTTAACCAAATTATAGAGTCTTGTGAAATGGCTCGTTTTACCTCAGCTCAATCTTTAAACAACGAGCAAGACTTAAAGGAGCAAACCGTAAAATTAATAGAGCAATTAGACAATTATTAAGTATGAGAATCCTTTGTTTATTTCTAATTATAACCAGTAATTTAGTAGCTCAATCTACTAACGAACTATTTTCTAGAGCCTCTGTATGTTATGAAAACATGGAGTATGACAGTGCCTTAGTTCATTACAAATCTATAGAGAGTACACCTGTATTTTCTTCAGATCTTTATTACAATATGGCAAATTGTTATTACAAAAAACAACAAATTGCCCTAGCTGTATTGTATTTCGAAAAAGCCTTAAAATTAAAACCCAATGATGAGGACATACAATTTAATTTAAAATTAGTTCAGCTTCAATTGGTAGATCGTTTAGCCGTCATTCCGACACCATTTTACACTAAATGGATGACGCAGTTAAAGTTAATATTTAGCATAGATCAGTGGGCCAAAATCGGACTCCTGTTCTTTTTTCTTTTCTCTTTTGGAATCAGTTGGTTTTTAATTTCATCAAATTACCTACTCAAAAAAAAGTTGTTTTCAAGTTTTGTATTTTCCTTAATTTTGTCATTTACAGCTATGGCTATGGCTTATTATAGTTTTGGTACACAAAAAAATACAGCCATTTTAATGAGCGCAAATGCCTACGTAAAAAGTGCTCCCTCACTACAAAGCGAAGATTTATTTATTTTACACGAGGGTACTAAAGTAGAGGTAGTAGAAGAGTTTAACAACTGGACGAAGATTAAACTATCTGACGGTATGATTGGCTGGCTCGAAAATGAGCTAATAGCACCTATTTAAATTAGGCTTCTATTGTACAGGGCTTTGTTTAATAAAATTCAATACTTTTTCATTAAACTTTAAAGGCTGCTCTATGTTAACAACATGCCCGCAGTTTGGTATAATAATTAGTTTAGATGAAATATGGTCTTTTACCAATTTCTTTATTGAGGGAAGAAACATATGATCTTCTTCGCCCATGATGTAAAGTGTTTTTATTCCCGAATCTTTGATGCGAAAGAGAGATAGCAGTGGGTTTACCTCGGCAAATAAAGTGAACCATCGTTTAAACTCTTTTTCATAAAGTTTTTTGGCCTCTTTAATAAATAAGTTTCGAGATTCCTTATGCGTTTTTTTAGGCATAATGATAAGAGCAAAAAACTTATACAATACAATGTAAGGAATAACAGATTTAAGAATTACGCCTAGCTTCATCAGCACTTGTCCTCTTAAATTAAGTTTCATAACAGCTCCTCCCATAATCATGCTTAACATTTTTTCTGGGTAGCGTTCTGCAATTTCTCTAATAATTATGGTTCCTAAGGATATTCCAACAAAATGAGAGGCTTTTATTTTAAGATGCTCAAGTACATCTATCACCTCATCGCTAATCACATCAAAAGAATAGGATTTTATTTTTTCGTACAG
>CAWVTK010000154.1:0-4626 GCA_963933205.1 uncultured Flavobacteriales bacterium | reverse complement strand
ATAATAAGTTAGAGTTAGATGAGTAAGAAAAGCATCCATTTTATAATTAACCCAACCTCGGGAACTGGAAAGCAATTTGAAATTGAAAAAAAAATTTCTAAATACATTGACAGCTCTCAGTTTGAGCCAAATATTCATTATACCAAACACAGAGGACATGCCATTGAAATAGCTCGAGATTTGGTGGCTAAAAATGCACATTTAATTATAGCTGTGGGAGGCGACGGAACAGTAAACGAGATTGCCCAAACTATGGTAAACAGCAGCTCAGTGCTGGGCATTATCCCAACAGGCTCTGGTAATGGATTGGCACGCCATTTAAAAATTCCGCAAAATGTTTCTAGGGCATTGGAATTGTTAAACACCCAAAAAAGCAAAGAAATAGACTCTTGCACAGCTAATAATGAGTTTTTTATGAATGTATCTGGAGTTGGATACGACGCTCATATAGCACATTGTTTCGCAAAGGAGCCCAAGCGAGGTCTTCAAACTTACCTAAAATTAATACTCTCTAAATGGTGGTCGTATTCTTTCGAAAGCTACCAAATTACAAGTAACGGTCTTGTTGTTTTTGATGGACAAGCAGCTCAGATAAGCTTTGCAAATACAGCTCAGTTTGGAAATAATGTAGTTATTTCTCCTAATTCTGTAATAGACGATGGTGAGATAGAACTCTGTATTGTAAAACCTTTTAGATTTTACGAGGTCCCTTTTCTATTAGTTGCTCTAGCTGCCAGAAGATTACACCGCTCCAATAAAATGGAACTTATAAAATGCTCTTCGGCAATAATAACTTGTTCAAATACCAAAGTTCATTTAGATGGTGAACCCAGGGAATTTGAACAAACAATAGATTTAAAGGTGCTGCCCAAAAGTATTCGGATAATTTCGGCTTAGATGGTTATAGGTCGTTTAAGTGGCTGCTAATAATTGTGAATTCCCAATACATTGATTAAATTTGCTTTAAAATACAAACGATGACTACTTTTAAAAACATACCCAGTATAGATTTAGCTGATTTTACAAAAGGCGACGATAAATTAAAAAATGCATTTGTAAAGCAAATAGGTGAAGCGTATGAAAATATAGGTTTCGTTGCGATTAAAAACCACGGTTTAAGTGCAGAACTCAGCGCTTTATTGTATGCTCAAGTTCAACAATTTTTCGAGTTGACTGTTGCACAAAAAGAACAATACGAAATAGAAGGATTAGGCGGCCAAAGAGGTTATGTTTCTTTTGGTAAAGAACATGCCAAAAACAAAAATGAAGGCGACTTAAAAGAGTTTTGGCATTTTGGTCAAACCGTTATTGATAAGGATCCTATTGAAAAAGAATACCCAGAAAATGTTACTGTGGCAGAACTGCCCGTTTTTAATTCAGTAGGAGTAGAGGTGTATCAAACCTTAGAAGCTGCAGGTAAAGAAATACTTAGAGCTATAGCCCTTTACTTAAATTTAGACGAGCATTATTTTGACGCTAAAATTCACAACGGTAACAGCATTCTCAGACCCATTCATTACCCTCCAATAACCTCTGCTCCTAAAGATGCTGTTAGAGCAGCGGAGCATGAAGACATCAATCTAATTACCTTACTTATAGGTGCATCTGCAGATGGTTTACAAGTATTAAATAAAAACGGAGATTGGATTTCTGTAACGGCTTTACCAGAACAAATAGTGGTTAATGTTGGCGATATGCTGCAACGATTAACCAACAACAAACTAAAATCTACCACGCACAGAGTTGTAAACCCACCCAAGGATAAATGGGGAACCTCTCGTTTTTCAATTCCTTTTTTCTTACACCCTCGCTCCGAAGTTTCCTTGGACTGTTTAGATTCATGTGTATCAGAATCAAACCCTAAATTGTACCCGGAAATTACTGCTGGAGCCTATTTAGAAAAAAGAATTAAAGCGCTTGGTTTAAAGTAATCTGTTCTCAAAATTTTATTAAAACGAACAGTTCTTAGTTCTTAAATACTCACACACTTTTTTTCTCCATTTTTAAGCAGGTATAAATTTCAATATTTGAATTTAGTATGGCTTAGAGTTTTACTATATTTGTCCGAAATTTTAATAAATGAAAGATTTACTACATAAGTACGAAAATAAAGAGGCTGAAATTGTATTCGAATGGAACGATTCTGAAACAGAAGCTCAAGGTTGGGTAGTTATTAACTCTCTCAGAGGAGGTGCTGCTGGAGGTGGTACTCGCATGCGCGTTGGTTTAGACAAACACGAGGTGCTTTCTTTAGCTAAAACAATGGAGGTTAAATTTACGGTTTCTGGACCTGCCATTGGTGGGGCTAAATCGGGTATAAATTTTGATCCGAACGATCCTCGAAAAAAAGGGGTGCTAAAGCGCTGGTTTAAAGCCGTTGCACCTTTACTAAAAAACTATTACGGTACTGGCGGAGACTTAAATGTAGATGAGATTCACGAAGTAATTCCGATGACAAGAGATCTGGGCGTTTTACATCCGCAAGAAGGTGTGTTTAATGGACATTTTAATCCTAGTGAAGCGGAAAAAGACTTAGCCATAAACCAATTACAAGTAGGGGTTTTACTTCCGGTAAAAAATCCAAGTCTAACGCCCGATGTTTCTGGTACATATACTGTAGCAGATATGATTACGGGTTATGGAGTTTCTGAAGCCGTAAATCATTACTACACTACCTACGGTGGCTCTATAAAAGGCAAACGCGTAATTATTCAGGGCTGGGGTAATGTAGGTGCAGCAGCAGCTTATTACCAGGCTCAACTAGGAGCCGTAGTGGTTGGAATTATAGATAGAGTTGGTGGTTTACTAAAACCAGAAGGATTTACTTTTGAAGAAATTAAGGCGCTTTTCTTAAAGAAAGATGGCAATTTTTTGAACGCAGACAACATGCTTTCTTTTGAAGAAGTAAACGAAAGAATCTGGTCTGTAGGAGCTGAGATATTTATTCCTGCCGCAGCCTCCAGACTTATTACAAAAGCTCAGGTAGACATTATGAAAGCCAAAGGATTAGAAGTGATTTCTTGTGGTGCAAATGTTCCTTTTGCTGATCAGGCCATTTTCTTTGGTCCCGTTGGTGAGTATACCGATAGTCAAGTTTCGGTGCTGCCCGATTTTATTGCCAATTGCGGAATGGCTCGAGTATTTGCTTATCTGATGCAAGCAAATGCAGAAGTAAGCGATCGTGCTATTTTTGAGGACACCTCAAAAACAATTGCTGATGCTATTACGAAGGCCCACGCCGCTAATAGCTCCAAAACTCAGATTGCTAAAACAGCTTTCGAAATAGCCCTAAACGAACTAATTTAATTTTTTAAAATCACTCAAAACACAAAGCCATGTTTGTAACCTTAATGATTGTTGTATTTGTACTCGGCTATGCCGCCATTGCATTAGAGCATCCTATAAAAATTGACAAAGCAGCTTCCGCTTTAATTACCGGCGTTTTAGTATGGACACTACTCGTTTTAACGGGGGCCGATAGCCACTATATAGAAGAAGAGTTACTGCATCACTTAAGTGAAATTTCGAGCATACTATTTTTCCTTTTGGGAGCTATGACTATTGTGGAATTAGTAGATGCTCACGAAGGTTTTGCTATTATTACCGATAAAATTACGACCACTAAAAAAGTAAAGTTGTTATGGATTATTAGTGTACTAACCTTCTTTTTCTCTGCCGCACTAGACAATTTAACAACCTCAATTGTTATGATATCTCTTTTGAGAAAGTTAATAGACGACAAATACGATCGTTGGTTTTTTGCAGGTATTGTAGTTGTTGCTGCCAACGCTGGTGGAGCCTGGTCTCCAATTGGCGACGTTACAACCACTATGTTGTGGATTGGCGGCCAGTTGAGTACGTCTACCATAATCACCACTTTATTTATTCCGAGTTTGGTAGCCATGGTTGTGCCTTTATTGGTGCTAACCTTTACCATGAAGGGAAATATTACTCGACCTATACGAGCTGAAGGTCTAGAGCATTATGTGAATCCTACCACTGTCTTTGAACGGAATTTAGTTTTCTTTTTGGGAGTTGCAGGTTTATTATTTGTTCCTGTTTTTAAAACAATTACACATTTACCTCCTTTTATGGGAATGATGTTAAGTTTAGGGGTTTTATGGGCTGTTACTGAGCTGCTTCATAGTTCTAAGAATAAAGAAGTTAAATCTGAGCTTTCTGTTATAGGTGTATTGCGTAAAGTAGACACTGCAAGTGTTTTATTTTTCTTAGGTATTCTCTTAGCGGTTGCTGGTTTACAATCAGCAGATCTTTTAAAAGTTATGGCAGACAGTTTAAACAACCTATTCGATGGAAATATTTACGCCATTAATATTGTTATAGGCTTGCTTTCTTCTATAGTAGATAATGTTCCTTTGGTAGCCGGATCTATGGGTATGTATGAAATAGCAGAAACAGGTTCTTTTGCAAAAGACGGTGTGTTTTGGCAGTTTTTAGCCTTTTGTGCAGGTACAGGCGGAAGTGCTTTAATTATTGGTTCTGCAGCCGGTGTTGCTGTAATGGGCTTAGAGAAAATAGACTTTGTTTGGTATCTTAAAAAGATCTCTATTTTAGCTCTTATAGGTTACTTTGCAGGTGCAGGCACTTACATCTTAATGCAATCTT
>CAWVTK010000153.1:0-4654 GCA_963933205.1 uncultured Flavobacteriales bacterium | reverse complement strand
CCCATAGCTGTGGTGTGTAAAGATTCGTATCCATTTGCTTTTGGAGTAGAAATCCAATCTCTCAAACGATCGGGGTTTGGACGGTAATGATCTGTAATTAGAGAGTATGCTTTCCAGCAATCAGATTTTTCATCATTTATAGTAGAATCCAGAATGATGCGTATGGCAAATTTATCGTAAACCTCTTCAAAGGAAACGCCTTGACTTTTCATTTTCTTTCGAATAGAGAAAATGGATTTTGGCCTTCCTTTTATACTAAACGAAAGACCATTTTCTTTTAAAGTAGCTTTTAGCGGTTTTGTAAAGCGATTAATGTATTGAATACGTGCATTCTTAGTTTCGTTTAATTGCCGTGCTATGTCTCTGTAAAAATCCGGTTCAGTGTATTTTAAGCCCAAATCTTCTAATTCAGATTTTATAGAGTAAAGCCCAAGTCTGTGCGCTAATGGCGCATAAATATAGAGTGTTTCAGAACCAATTTTTTGTTGCTTATGCCTTGCCATAGAGTCCAAAGTTTGCATGTTATGCAAACGATCGGCAAGTTTTATTAAAATTACGCGCACATCGTCAGAAAGGGTAAGTAACATTTTCCTGAAGTTTTCTGCCTGAAGAGAAACATCTTGGTCTGCTAGTCCAGAAATCTTAGTTAAACCATCAATGATTTGTCTAACCTTAGGATTAAACATTTTTTCAATATCCTCCAGCGTATAGTCTGTATCCTCAACTACATCGTGAAGCAAAGCACAGGCAATAGAAGTAGCGCCTAAACCAATGTCTTTTGCCACTATTTGAGCTACAGCTATGGGATGAAAAATATAAGGCTCTCCACTTTTTCGTCTAACTCCAATGTGCGCCTTTACCGCTAAGTTAAATGCCTTCCGAATTAGTTTCTTACCGTCTCGAGTAATGTCGCTATTGCACGTGCGTAAAAGTGTTTTGTAGCGCTTTACTATTTCTTTGTTTTCTGCCTCAATATCTACTTCCGTCATACTTAACTATTGTTTTTATAAACCTATGAAAATTGTAGACATTAAAAAAGCCATGAAGCGTATTTCATGGCTTTTTTATTTTTTGGTCTGTTTGTTTAGAACAAGTTAAAAGTAATACGTTTAAACTGTACTATTTTCCACAATGCTGTTTAGTCTTTAGCAGGGAGTATTTTAGTTTTCACCTCTCCAAAACCAAGCCTGTAATGCTCGTTTTTACAGTGCGCTTTCATTAGTACAGTGTCGTTATCTTGTATAAATTTACGGCTCGTACCGTCTGGCATTGTCATCGGTTTTGTTCCTTTCCAGGAGAGCTCTAGCATAGAACCATAAGCATCTGGGCTGTTTCCAGAAATTGTTCCGGAGGCCATCATGTCTCCCGCATTAATATTGCAACCATTTATGGTATGGTGCGCCAATTGCTGATTCATGTTCCAATACATATACTTATAATTAGAGCGAGAAATTGTATGCGGGTCAAAGTGATCTGATGCAATTTGAACCTCTAAATTTATGTCGATATTTTTATCCCCTTCAAATTCTAAGTAAGGAAGAATTTTTGGTTCTTGTTTTTCGCCTGCTACTCTAAAGGGAGTTAAGGCATCTAGAGTTACAATCCATGGTGAAATTGAAGAACCGAAGTTTTTACCTAAAAAGGGTCCTAAAGGAACGTATTCCCATTTTTGTATGTCTCTTGCAGACCAGTCGTTAAACAAACACATGCCAAAAATATAATCGTCGGCTTCGGTAGTAGAAATACTTTCGCCCATTTCTTTTCCTTGTCCTGTAACAAAAGCCATCTCCAACTCAAAGTCCATCAATTTACATGGGCCAAAAACCGGAACTGTTGCATCTAAAGGTAATTGCTGACCTTTGGGGCGGTGTATGTTTGTACCAGATAAAACAATAGATGAAGCTCTACCATGGTAGCCAACGGGGATGTGAAGCCAGTTGGGTAAAAGTGCATTGTTTGGATCGCGAAACATACAACCTACATTAAATGCATGTTGTCTACTCGAGTAGAAATCGGTATAATCTCCAACCCGAACGGGCATGAGCATTTTTACCGCACTCATATTCAATAAAACCATCGTTTTATGCGCTTCTTTCATCTCTGTATTTACATCAAAAACTTCTGAAATTCGATCTCTAACAGCGCGCCAAATACTTTTGTTACGTTTTAAAAATAAATTTAGATTTTCTTGATCAAAAACATCATTATTTAAATCAATATCCTTAAAATAATTTAAAGCATGCATTGCATTTAAATCAATCGCGGTATCGCCAATACGCGTACCAACGCATACTTTGTCGTCTGTTTTTTTGAATACACCAAAAGGGATGTTTTGTATTGGGAAATCGGAGTCTTTTGAGACTTCAATCCATGATTTTCTATTTGGATCGTTTGCTTTTATCATCTTCATTAAATTTTACACAAAAATAAGGATTATATTTGCATTCGAAATCAACTACACAAAATTAATATCCTTAAAGAAAAAGATGAAAAGAGATCAGCAAATTTTCGACTTAATTCAAGAAGAGCACGAACGTCAAGTATACGGCATCGAACTAATTGCTTCTGAAAACTTCGTAAGCGACCAGGTAATGGAAGCTACCGGATCTTGTTTAACGAATAAGTATGCCGAAGGATATCCTCAAAAAAGATATTATGGAGGTTGTGAGGTTGTTGATCAGGTAGAACAATTAGCAATAGATAGAGCCAAGGTTTTATTTGGTGTGGAATACGCAAATGTTCAACCTCATTCTGGCTCTCAGGCAAATGCAGCTGTTTTTCAGGCTTGCTTAAAAGTAGGCGATAAAATTTTAGGTTTCGACCTTTCGCACGGCGGTCATTTAACGCACGGATCTCCGGTAAATTTTTCTGGTAAGCTTTACAAAACCTCTTTTTACGGAGTAGAAAGAGAAACAGGAAGAGTTGACATGGATAAAGTAGAGGAAATAGCCTTGAAAGAGCTACCAAAACTTATTATTTGTGGTGCTTCTGCTTATTCTAGAGATTGGGACTATGCTCGTTTTAGAGAAATTGCAGATAAGGTTGGCGCACTTTTATTGGCAGATATATCTCATCCAGCCGGTTTAATAGCCAAAGGTGTTTTAAACGATCCGGTAGGACATTGTCATATTTTAACTACTACTACACATAAAACCTTAAGAGGACCTCGTGGAGGAATGATTATGGTTCCGAAAGATTTTGAAAATCCATGGGGCTTAACCACACCTAAAGGCAAGGTAAGAATGATGTCAGCCTTGTTAAATTCCTCCGTATTTCCGGGCATGCAAGGCGGTCCATTAGAGCATGTAATTGCAGCTAAAGCTATTGCTTTTAGCGAAGCACTTACCGATGAGTATTTCGAATACATTATTCAAACCAAGAAAAATGCTTCTGCTATGGCAGATGCCTTTATTGCTAAAGGCTACGATGTTGTTTCTGGCGGAACCGATAATCATTGCATGCTAATCGATCTTAGATCTAAAAATATTACTGGGAAAGATGCTGAGAATGCACTTGTAAAGGCTCACATAACCGTAAACAAGAATATGGTGCCTTTTGACGATCAATCTCCTTTTATAACCTCTGGAATTAGACTGGGTACTCCGGCATTAACCTCTAGAGGCTTAAATGAAGCTCATATGGTTCAAATTGTAGCTTTTATGGATCGAGTAATTACAAATTTCGAAAACGAAGAAATACTTGAGAGCATAGGTGAAGAGGTGAACGATATGATGGCTGAATTCCCGATCTTTGCTTCCTAATTCACAATATTCTGGTTCAAAAAAGAGGTCGGATACGACCTCTTTTTTGGCTTAAAGAGTTTTTAAGCCCAACTACTTTTAAGTTTTTCACCACTTATTAGTTTATCAAAGCATTGTTTGCACAGTTTTTGTTAATTGTAGTATTTTATTTGGCCCCCAAAATAAATTTAGTATGCGATTGTTTAGGTTTTTTTTAGCAGCTTTTTCATTTATTCCTTTGCTTGTAAATGCTACACATCTTATAGGTGGCGAAGTGGTTTACACCTGTCTTGGTGCGAATCTATATGAAATTAAAGTGATTATTTACCGAGATTGTGGTCCTACAAACACCAACGGTACTGGTTTTGACGGCAATGGTGTGATCTCCATTTACGACATGAACGATAATCTTGTATCTCAACCCAATCATGGTTTTGTAGTTCAGGAATTTGTAGTAGATGAGTTTACAGACGAATGCTTAACCTTACCGCCGGAACTATGTGTAGAAAAAGGAACATATACGGTGCAAGCCACTTTGCCAAACAATGGACAAGGTTACCAAGTAGTTTATCAAAGATGTTGTAGAAACGAACAAGTCATCAATATTGTAGATCCAGAAGACTTAGGTTCTTCTTTAGTAGCTTATATTCCACCAATTTCTGGGGATGCTTGCAACAACTCGCCATCTTTCGATAGTTTTCCACCCTTAGCGCTCTGCTTAGGTTCAAATGTAGAAGTGAGCCAGTCAGCTACTGATGTTGATGGAGACTCTTTGACTTACTCTCTTACAGCCCCATTTCACGGTTCAAACGATATAGATCCTTTAGCGACTTACCCACCACCTTACGCTCAGGTAGCCTGGGAAACAGGGTATTCGGATGCTTATCCGATGGATTCTAATCCTGTATTGGATA
>CAWVTK010000152.1:0-4661 GCA_963933205.1 uncultured Flavobacteriales bacterium | reverse complement strand
ATCATCTCCAGAGAGAAAAGCTGGCCCTGCAATGTCTAAATGCATCCATGGGTAGTCGGTAAAGTGCTCCAGAAATTTTCCGGCGGTAATTTGGCCTGCTTCTGCCGGGCCTAAATTAGTCATGTCTGCAATGTCCGATTTTAACAAGTCTTTGTATTCATCCCAAAAAGGCATTATTGCTAATCTTTCGTAGGTATATTCGCCACTCTCGTTTAAATCTCTTTGAATTTCTTCATTTGCATTACCCATTGCAACAATACCAAATTTACCAATAGCCCTTACTGCAGCTCCTGTTAAAGTAGCAAAGTCGAAAACAACTTCTGGATTGTATTTTTTTGCATAACAAAGTGCATCTGCCAATACTAAACGACCTTCGGCATCGGTATTTAAAACCTCAACAGAGGTATTGTCCATCATATGGATTACATCGCCAGGTGCGTAAGCATTTCCACCAGGTCGGTTTTCTGTTGCTGGTATTAAACCAACAACATGAATGGGTAAGTTTGCTTTTGCAATTGCGTATAGAATTCCTACAACTGATGCGCCACCTCCCATATCGCATTTCATAATGTCCATAGAGTTTGCCGTTGGCTTTAAACTTAAGCCTCCAGTATCGTAAACAATTCCTTTACCTACCAAAACAATTGGCTTTGAATTGATCGCAGCTTTTGGATTGTGGGTTAAAATATTGAAGGTTGGAGGCTCTACTGCTCCTCTGTTTACAGCTAATAAACCCCCCATTTTTAAGGATTCGATTTGTTTTTTATGAAGAACATCGACTTTAAAGCCTGCGTCTTTTCCTAATCTTACCATTTCCTTAGAAAACTGAACAGCTGTTAAAAAAGACAGAGGTTCATTGACTAAATCTCTGGCATGAAGTGTTCCAGAAACAAGTGCGTTTAAATCTTGTATTGCTTCTTGCTCTGCATGAACAATTATAGCCTTTAAAGTGTTTAATTTTTTATCGGCATCTGTAAAGTATTTTAAAAATTGATAGTTTGCAAGAGCCATTCCTTCGGCAACAAACAAAGACAAGTCGCTGTCTGAGGCAGAAATAATCTCTACCTTTTCTAATTTAAGCTCATTACACTTTTTGGCCAATAAGGCTCCTCGCTCTCTCGCTTTTTCTAAGCTTATGCTCTCAGATTTTTGGTCCTTAAAGCATTCTATAAAAAGGGTGCGTGTGTACTGATTTATTGAAACCGAAAGCTTGTCTTTTGCAAATTCGGCTACAACAAACTCAAGCTCTTGCTTACTTAAATCAAACTTAGACCAATCGGAATCTGGAGTACCTAAAACAACTAAATTATTTTTTGTAGAAGCCTCTGTAACTTTATATACGATACTGTACATTTTTTCTTAATTTTGGACTGTAAAAATAGGCATTTTAATGGAGACACAGAAGCTATTAGCTAGAGCGATTAAATTTGAATCTTTAAGCGCAGAAGAAGGCGTTTTTCTTTTTGAAAACGCTGCTACAACAGACCTCATGTTTGTAGCAAATGAATTGAGAAAAATTCAAGTACCTAGTAACAAAGTAACTTGGATAATTGACAGAAACGCAAACACTACTAATGTTTGTACTGCAAACTGCAAGTTTTGCAACTTTTTTAGAATTCCTGGACATGAGGATTCTTACATAACCACTATTGCTCAATACACCAAAAAAATTGAGGAAACCATTCGATATGGCGGAGAACAATTGCTACTTCAAGGTGGACATCATCCCGATTTAGGCTTAAAGTTTTACTGCGATTTATTTCGAGAACTAAAACAGAAGTTTCCAATAATTAAACTGCATGCTTTAGGACCTCCAGAGATTGCACACATTAGTAAGATTGACGGAAAATCGCATACAGAAGTTTTGGAAGCATTAATTGAGGCTGGATTAGACAGTTTACCTGGAGCAGGTGCCGAAATTTTGGACGATAGGGTGAGGCGAATGATTTCAAAAGGTAAATGTGGCGCACAAGAATGGTTGGACGTAATGCGAGTAGCTCATAAATTACATCTTACAACCTCTGCTACCATGATGTTTGGACATATAGAAACCACCTTAGAACGTTTTGAACACCTGGTAAAGGTTAGGGAAGTTCAAGCTGAGAAACCAAAAGACGCTAAAGGGTTTTTGGCTTTTATAGCTTGGCCATTTCAAGACGACGGCACATTATTAAAACGCGTTAAGGGAGTTACGAATAATGTGGACGGTGATGAATACATTAGAATGGTTGCACTCTCTAGAATTATGTTGCCGAATGTAAAGAACATTCAAGCTTCATGGTTAACAGTTGGAAAGGCTGTTGGGCAAACCTGTTTGCATGCGGGTGCCAATGATTTTGGATCTATTATGATTGAGGAAAATGTTGTTTCTGCTGCTGGTGCACCACACAGATTTACATCTACAACCATACAAGAGGCTATTAAAGAAGCGGGTTATGAACCTCAATTAAGAAACCAACAATACGATTACAGAGAGATTCCTGCAATTATGGAAGAGCAAGTAATTGATTATTAATACACGTGTTAGGGGAATTACATTCTTAAAATAAAACATTGATTATGTTTACTGGAATTATTGAAGAGTTGGGTAAAGTAAAAAGCATTGAGAAAGAGGGAGGTAATGTTCATTTTACCTTTGAGGCTTCTATGTGTCCGGAATTAAAGATTGATCAAAGTATAGCGCATAACGGGGTTTGCTTAACCGTTGTTTCTTTAAATGAAAGCTCCTATACGGTTACCGCAATACAAGAAACACTCTTAAAGACCAACTTAGCAAAATTAGCAGTTTCAGACCTGGTAAATTTAGAGCGTTGCATGAAAATTGGTGCGCGTTTAGACGGTCATATTGTGCAAGGTCATGTAGATAAAGTAGCTGTTTGTTCTGAGGTAGTAGAAGAAGATGGAAGCTGGACTTTTAGCTTTAAATACGATAAAAATCATCGTTCTGAAGTTACTGTAGAAAAAGGTTCCGTTACTTTAAACGGAACAAGTTTAACAGTAGTAAATTCTAAAGAAAGTAGCTTTTCTGTTTGTATTATTCCCTATACTTACGAAAACACCTGTTTTAAGAATATTAAACAGGGAGATCAGGTTAACCTAGAATTTGACATTATAGGAAAGTATGTTGCACGAATGATGAATTCATAAAAAAAGGCACTCATTACTGAGTGCCTTTTTTTATGAATTGAGTAATTCTTTATTTAAATAAATGAACGGTTCCTTTGTAAATATCTACATCATCGGTAATCTTATTACCTACTTCCAATACATAAAAGTAAACACCTTCTGCAAGATCATCGTTTTTGTGGGTAGATTGTCCGTCCCACCATTTGTTGTCTAAACCATAGCTTCCACTTCTGTAAACCTCGTCGCCCCATCGGTTAAATATACTCATGTTAGCGTAACTGTAGTATTCGGTTGTTAAGCCTTCCACATAGAGTAAGTCGTTTAAATTATCATCGTTAGCGGTAATCACATTAGGCACCTCTAAATCGCACATAAACAAAACATGAAACTCTATGGTAGTATCGCAAGCTGTATACGCCAAAGTATAGTCTCCATTTTCTGTTACAGACACGCTGGTTTCGATGCCTAAAGGATTAGAGAAATTTGCAAAACTAGGCCCAGCAATTTGCATCCAACCCACTTCTAAACCATAAGAGTCTACATACATATTTGCTTCAAAATCGCAGCGAATTAACTCGTCGGTATGAACCACGGGTAAAACTTGTGCAAATTGAACCTGCATAGTATCGGAGGTATTGCAACCCGCTATGGTGTAAGCCACTTGGTAAACTCCAAACTGGTTTACTTCAAAAGATGCTCCATCAGAGCTTTCGTTACTGTATTCTGCAATTGTACGATTTGGTTGTTTTATGATGAACCAATCTCCTCCGGTAGACGAAGGGTTGTCGAGTTCAAAATCAACATCAAAGTCACATATTTGAGCGCCAGGGTTTGTAATTACTGGATCTACTGTAATGAAGTTAACATCTACAGAATCTTTCCCCTCACAAAAACCAATCGTATACGTTAAGGTATACGTGCCAAAATCTCCAGCTAATAAATCAATCACATTTGCAGATGGATCTGAAACAATTTGGATAGAATCTCCTTGAGTTATTGACCAAATACCTGGATTTTCTGTAGGATTGTCTACCGTTAAAACATTTTCTAAAGAGCAATAAACATCTTCGGGAGTTTCTATAATTGGGTTTACAATTTGAAAGTCGAGTTCTACGGCTGATTCGTATCTACAATCGTTGTCAACAAATTCAAACGCGTAAGTCCCTGTTTGGCTTACTACAATGTTCGGGCTTTCGGAAAGAGAATCCGGCTCAAATAGGATTGTTGAGCCTTCGGGCGATTCTGTTACCGACCAAGCCCCGCCGCCTGGGGGCACATTACTTGCGCTTAATAAAAAGTGATCTTCACACTCTATTACAGCATCGGGAGATAGTATTGGCGTGTCGTATACGTCAACCATAAATTCTTCGGTGTATTCGCAACCGTAACTATCTAAAATAGTCATTATATAATTGTGTTCGCCAGGCGTTGTTGGTTGCACTTGAACCATGGTAGAATCGTAAAATACAATAGAAGAAGGTTCTTCTTCGCAGTACCAAGAATAATTTAAAAGTACTGGAGTAAGAGAGTCAATG
>CAWVTK010000151.1:0-4671 GCA_963933205.1 uncultured Flavobacteriales bacterium | reverse complement strand
TGGTATTCGTAGCAATTATGCCTTCAATTTTTACCTCGGCTACAATGGCTATAATGTCGTCTAATTGCGCGTTGGATAAATCGGGCGCTATTTTAAGTAGTATGGCTTTGTGTTTTGGCTTAACAGCCATTTTATCTTTTAGTATTTTAAGTAAAGCTGTTAAAGGCTCCTTGTCTTGGAGCGCCCTTAAATTGGGTGTGTTTGGAGAACTTACATTTACCACAAAGTAATCTACGTGCTCGTATAATGCATCAAAAGCCTTGATGTAATCGTCGTTTGCCTGCGCATTAGGCGTAAGCTTGTTTTTACCAATATTACCTCCAATAATTACCTTGGTTTTTCGCTTTTTTAATCGAGCTACTGCGGCATCTACTCCCTCGTTATTAAAGCCCATTCTATTAATTAAAGCGCCATCTTCTGGCAAACGAAAAAGGCGTGGTTTTGGATTACCGCCCTGACCTTTTGGGGTAAGCGTGCCTATTTCAATAAAACCAAATCCGAAATTTGCCAGCTCGTTGTACAACTTGGCCTCCTTATCGAAACCCGCTGCCAATCCTACGGGGTTTTCAAATTCCAAACCAAAAACGGTTCTTTTAAGTCTGCTGTCTTTAACCTGGTATAAAGCTCTGTTAAGAGCGGCTACGCCTGGAATATAATGCACCATTTTAAGTGACTTGAACACAAAATGATGAATTTTTTCTGGATCGAAGCAAAACAGAAGTGGTCGAATGATGGCTTTATACATAGTTGGGTTTATTGCCTAGCAAAAGTAAGTAGAATCTTACTGAATTGAATGATTTGAAACAAAATATTCGCCTTAGTAAATTCGCGCAAATGGACTAGTAAATTCCAATGAGTAAAGGGTTGTGATCCGACGAGCGAAAATACCCAGTATCTGAATTTTTAAAGCGGTAATCAGTCCAATTTGGGTACGATGCATTAATATCCAGCACTTTAAGATCTTTAATACGCGTGGCAAAGTTTTTACTTACAAACGCATGGTCCAAATCGCCTTGATTGCCCTTATAAACATAAGAATAACTATCTGCGCTAAGTTTCATCAAATCTTTAGAAGCAAGTATTTGAATTGGATCCTCTTTTGAGTAGGCATTAAAATCGCCAAGCACCACACAATTTTTATCAGAATACAAAGAATCTATTATTTGCAAAAGCTTTGCAGCTTGTAAGCTTCGTTTTTTGTTGTAAGCGCCTTGCCCATCGTTTTGGTCTATGTTTAAACCCTCTGCCCCTCTGGAGCCCTTAGATTTAAAGTGGTTTACAGCTACAACAAATTCTAAAGAATCTTGAAAAGTGAACGATTGAAAAATAGGGTTTCTAGAAAATACAGGATCCGAATGGTAGTTCGAGGAAACTGAGCTAAGTAGGGAAGCATCGTAAATAATACCTGTTTTAATAGCATCGTTTCCAGCAGATGTATTGGAAAGTGCTACTTTATAGGAGTTTCTTTGGGAGTGCTGATTTAAAAATTCACAAAATTGAACCACAGCACTTAGCGAATCCTCACCGTCGTTTTCCAATTCCATTAAGGCAATAACATCGGGATTTGCCAAGGAAATAGCTGCTGCTAGTTTAAACGATTGCTTTACATAAGCATCGTATGTTTTAGCACCTCTTTTGGTTGGAAAGTCTCCCGTTTTCCCATCGCCATTGAATAAATTGTGCAGGTTAAAGCTCATTAATTTTAACTGACCATTTAGCTCCGCATTCAAATTAAAATTGACTGCCTCCACCTCTAAATCGTTTTTTAAACGCAGGTAATACGTATCGTTTTTCTGACAGAGGTAGCCTTTAATGCCCTTAACTTTAGCCCCAACAACAATACTGTTTTTAGGCGCGTACAAAGCTTCCTCCAAAGGATATTTGCTGTTCGATAAATCGTCCAGTAATAAACTAGATAAGTACTGTTCTTGAATATGATTCTCAATTTCTTTAGCCTGATTTTGAGCATCGTACAACTCTGTTGCCTGCACCAAATTCTTTGCAGAAACCAGGAGTTGCCCATACTTTTCGTATGAATAAGAATCTGCTATTTGTAAGGTATTTGGAATAGAAACCAAGCATCCTTCTAATTTTTCGATGGCATTTAAGCTAAAAGGAAGGTCTAATGTTTGTGTTTTAAAGCTTTTGTTTTTCGATAGTATTTGTATAGAACTCACACTGTCTAAACGCGTTTCATTTTTATACTCTATTACTTTTGCGTTCAGCGAAATCTCATCGCCTAAACTTACGGCAATGCTACTTTGAACAAAAATTCCACTGCTGGCAAAAAGACCTTCTTGCTGCATAAAAAAGCCCTCCAATTCTCCTGTTTGCTGGAATACTCCAGACACAATTCCCCTTAGGGTAACATAGGTGCTTTCGTAAGAATTTGGACTGTTTTGTATGGATTTAATGTCTAAAGAATTAGAGCAAGAACATACAATTAAAGTTCCTAAAAATAGGGCTAGTTTATTCATGGTGGTCCAGTTTAATAAATTCATCGTCTTTTTGATAAGGCAGGTACATAATAATTAATTGCAACATTTCATCACTCGTTTTCATGCTTCCGTTTTTACCCGTAATAAATTGTGGGGGATTAAAAGGATTGTCCATATTATTGAGTGTATTGTCGTAAACAGCGCTTACTTTTATTTCTGTTCCTATAGGTAAATGTACAACCTTAGGAAAGGTATAAAAATACTGCCATCTAAAATTCCAATCGTTAATTCTTATCAGCGGAATAGTATCGCCCTTAGGATGTACAGCAAAAGCGGTAAACTGTTTTCCTATTAAATGCATGTGCGGATTTAATGTTAAAACAGAAATATCTTCGGCTAAAGTATAACTGGTCGTAAAAGACTTTACCACATTTGGCGCAATTACCAAAGGTGGCACTACAGCCGAAACACCTTGAGTTCCCAATATGAGTTCCTTTAAAGGGCGTTTTGGTGGCTCTTTATCGAAGTAAATATTAAAATAAGAATGGTCCCAATCGTCTATTGGCGAAGGCCCGTAATGGAAGTCTTTTACTAAAATTGCCGATTGCTTTTTTGCGCGGGCACCTCCAATGCCCTTTGGGTAAACATAGGTTTCTACCCCGGGTAAATAATTGGCTATTGATGGATTTAAAGTTGGAAATTCGCCCGATGAATAAGGCACATTCAATGCGTAAAATGCAGAGGAATCTGTATGTAACTCTGTATCTACAAAGGGTACCGCTGTCAAATGATTTTCTTTAAAACTGTTGTACGTAATTAAATGTGCATTGATGTGATGCACCAACTGCTTGTGGTCTGCCACAAACTCTACCAAGCGAATGTTGGTGTCTTGCGCTAAAGTAAAAGGAAGTTTGGCCGCCATAAACCGATCTTTGTTGTCTCCTGGTATAAAAAAGGCCTCTTCCATTTGCACCACCAAATCGGGTTTACCCAGTTTACTTTGAATCGGATTTTTAATCGTGTAGTTTACAAAACCTGCTGTATCGCCCGCTTGGCTTCCTTGCATATACCAATCATGCAAAACAGATTTTTCGTAGCTGCTAAGTGTTTTTTCGCCTATAAAATGACTGTATTCTGTATCTGCTGGCCAGGGCGGCATATAGCCCGATTGCGTTACATGTGCGATCATTTTTGCTCTTTTGGCTACATCTTTATACTTGAGCATAGCAAAGGGAGCTGGCCCTCCTTTATGATGGCAAGAGCTGCACTTATTAAAAACAATAGGGGCTACATCATCTACAAAAGTGTAGTCCTTACTTGCGGTAATGCAAGAAGAAAGTAAGAGTATACTTAGGTAAATCCCCAATTTATTCAATGAAGCAGCCAACAGCTTTGGTTTTTTTAATGTTTATATCCGTCCCTTTTAAATAAGCGTCTAAGGCATCGCGTAAATAATACTGTGTAACCACTAATCTTCTTCTGCCCAATTCTCCCAGCCAATTGTCAAACATTCCGCGGTAACGTATGGTATTGTTCTCGTCTATAAAAAACACCTCGGGGGTAACGGTTGCATTCAATGCTTTGCACAAGCTTAAATCTGCATCAAATATAATGTTTAAGGGCAAATTGTAACTGTTTAAAAAAGAATCTACTTCCTGAGCAGAATAATAGCTACCGGGCACAATACCGTAAAAGGTTATTTCTTGGGAGTACTTGGCTTGCATTTCCTTTATGTCCTTGGTGTAGTTTTTACACAAAGGACACTCTGGAGCAAGCATAATGAGCACTTTGGCAGAGTGGTCTCTCAAAATAAACGACGACTCCTTGTTTGAAAAACAAGAAGACAGGAAAACCATACTTACCAAAATTACAAATTGCTGAAACATCCTTAAATTTTATCAAAAATACAAAAAGGATTATTTTAGTAAGCCTATCCACTTTTAATTAAAAATAAAAAAACGTCTATTATTATCTAATAAATTATATAATTAAATACCTATTGCTAAATCAATTGTAAACTACTACCTTGTAGACTGTTAAAAAATACAGCCCAATATATTTTATACATTATTTTTAAATCGTATTCAATTCATCAATCTATAAATAATTAAAAACAAATGCTATGAAACTACAAGTAATCTGTACCCGCTAACTTTTTTATGCCACTTGCAGATGCAGAATACAGGTGCTTTTTATGGAACTTACGGCGCAGCAAAAGCACCAAGTTTGTTGG
>CAWVTK010000150.1:0-4789 GCA_963933205.1 uncultured Flavobacteriales bacterium | reverse complement strand
CGAAATGATAGCCAAAACGTATCACGGTTTGGAAGATGTACTAGCAAAAGAATTATTGCAGCTAGGTGCACAAGATATAAAGACTCTTAGAAGAGCGGTTAAGTTTAAAGGAGATATAGGTTTTATGTACAAAGCCAATTTATCTTTGAGAACTGCCGTGCGTATTATAAAACCAATTAAGAGTTTTAAGGTTAAAAACGAAGATGAATTTTACGAGGCTTTACAATCGATAGATTGGGAGGAGTATATGACCATTGACGACAAGTTTGTTGTGGATGCTTTTGTAAATTCTACATACTTTAACCACTCTTTATACATAGCTCTAAAAACAAAGGATGCAATTGTAGATCAATTCCGAGACAAGTGCGGTATGCGTCCGGATGTAGATTTAGACAACCCAAATCTTCGAATTAACATTCATATAAGCGAAGATATTTGTACTGTTTCTTTAGACAGTTCTGGTAAATCTTTACATAAAAGAGGCTACCGTTTAGAAACAAACGAAGCGCCAATATCTGAAGCTTTAGCCGCGGGCTTGATTTTGCTAAGCGGTTGGGATAAGAAATCTCATTTTGTTGATGGTATGTGTGGCTCGGGTACTTTCTTGGTTGAAGCTGCAATGATTGCTGCTAATATCCCCGCTAATATTCATCGCGCACATTTTGCTTTTGAAGATTGGCCGGATTACGATGCGGAATTGTGGAGCTTAATAAAGGCGAGTCAATTAAAAAAATCTAGCGATTGTTACGGTAAGATAATTGGATATGATATTGATCCTCATACTATTGCGTCGGCTAAAATAAACATTGCAAACGCTGGTTTAGAAGAGTACATAGATTTAAATTGTGAAAACTTTTTTGATACTGTAAAACCAGAAGGACCTACACATTTAGTATTTAATCCACCTTATGGTGTAAGACTCCAGGGAGACATTCCTCAAATATACCAAAGCATTGGCGATACTTTAAAGAAGAATTACTCTGGAGCTGAAGCATGGTTTTTAACATCGCATATGGAAGGTTTAAAACATGTGGGTTTAAGAGCTTCTAGAAAAATTGAAATTTTTCAGGCAAAATTAGAATGTAGATTTGTGAAATATGAAATGTACATCGGGACTAAAAAAGTGAAGCAACAGGAAGATTGATTTTTGGGGAAGCAACATATATTGATGTAATTCTTCCTTTACCCTTAAAGCAAAAATTTACATACCAAGTGGGCCAAGAGCATATTTCTGATTTAGAAATAGGTTGTAGAGTTGCTGTGCCCTTTGGTAAATCTAAAATTTATGCCGGCTTGGTCGATGCCATCCATTACAGTAAGCCGGAGTATGAGGTTAAGTTTATAATTGATGTACTTGATGATTTGCCAATAGTATCATCCCGTAATTTAACGCTTTGGCAATGGATTTCGGATTATTATATGTGCTCTTTAGGTGAGGTTATGAACGCAGCATTACCTTCCGCTTTTAAGTTAGCAAACGAAACCTATATTGTAATTCATCCTAGTTGGGATGAGGACACCAGTAAATTAAATGATTCTGAATACTTAATTATTGATGCACTTTTGATGCAAAAAAGATTAAAAATTCAGGAAATAGCTCAAATTCTTCAACGCAAAACAATCTTGCCTTTTATAAAAAATATGCAAGATTTAAAGATGGTTGTAATTGAGGAAGAAATTCGTGAGCGTTTTAAGCCAAAAATTAGAAAAATGATGTGCCTGTGTTCTGGGATAAATTCAGATTCTGCTCACACAATTTTAAAGGCGCATAGACACTCTCCAAAACAAGAAGAGTTTTTAAAACAAGTTTTATTAGAAACCAAAACTGAAATTGCATTTCATTCTTTTTGCAAAAACAAGGGATTTAAAACTGCCAATGTAAAAGGTTTAGTCTCTAAAGGAATAGTAGAACTGTATGATGTAGAGATAAATAGATTGGAACAAACGGAGCTTATTGGTGCGCCTCTGGCAAAGTTAAATCCAGAACAAGAAAAAGTGTTACAAAGTATAAACACCAGTTCTACAAATGTTAATTTACTACACGGGGTTACCTCTAGTGGAAAAACAGAGGTTTATATTCATTTAATTAAGCAAGTAATAGAGGCAGGGAAGCAGGTTCTTTTTTTGGTTCCCGAAATTGCTTTAACTACTCAATTAGTTTCTAGATTAAAACATGCCTTTGGAGATTTAGTTGGCGTTTATCATTCTCGTTTCGGAATGAACGAGCGTGCGGAATTATGGATAGATGTAAAAAATAACTTACGATTTCCAATCATCATCGGAGCCCGTTCGTCGGTGTTTCTTCCTTTTCAAGAACTGGGCTTAATTATAGTAGACGAAGAGCATGAAGCTTCTTTTAAACAGCAAGACCCGGCTCCTAGGTATCAAGCGCGAGATGTAGCCGTTTATATGGGACATCATTACAAAACCAATGTATTACTAGGTACTGCTACTCCGTCTTTAGAAACGGCCTATAATGTGCATAAAGGTAAATACGGTATACATTCTTTAAAAAAGCGATACGGCGGATATAGCTTACCAAAAATACATATTGTTGATATTGCTCATGCGTATAAGAGAAAGAGAATGAGTGGTCATTTCTCTGAAACATTGTTGGTTTCTATACAAGAAACCTTTGATCGGGGAGAGCAGGTATTGCTTTTTCAAAACAGAAGAGGCTATGCTCCTCAACAAGAATGTCAATCTTGTGGACATGTACCACAATGCAAGCACTGTGATGTTAGCTTAACATACCATAAAAGCTCTAGAAACATCCGCTGCCACTATTGTGGTTATTCTGAAAAAGTAAGTACCTCTTGCAACAGTTGTACTAAACAAGATGTTAAATTGAAAGGTTTTGGTACCGAGAAAATTGAAGATGAATTGACCAAATTATTTCCAGAACGGATTATAAAACGGATGGATTTAGATACAACTCGAAAGAAAAATTCTTACGAGGATCTATTAAATGCATTTGAAGAGCAGGAGGTAGATGTTTTGGTAGGAACTCAAATGATTTCTAAGGGACTTGACTTTAGTCATGTAGGCTTGGTAGGTGTGTTAAGTGCCGATCAAATGTTGAGTTTTCCTGATTTTAGAGCCTTCGAAAGAGCATATCAAATGCTTTGTCAGGTTTCGGGTAGAGCAGGACGTAAGCAATCGGATAGCGCGGTTATTATTCAAACTTTTCAACCCAATCATGAGGTTTTAGGATTGGTAGAAAACAACAATTACAAAGAGCTTTTAAAGGGGCAACTTATAGAGCGACAAGCTTTTAGATACCCTCCTTACCACAGACTTATTCATATTATGGTAAAGCATCGAAATAGAAGAACCGTAGAGCAAGCCTCCTCATTGTTGGCCAAATCTATGCGCATCGTTTTTGAACATCGTGTTTTAGGACCAGAATACCCAGGGCAAGAAAGACTAAAGGGATACTATCAGAAACAAATTTTACTAAAAATAGAGCGGAGTCTATCTTATCCAGATTCTAAAGAAAAGTTGAACCGTTATGTGAATGCAGTTTTGTCGCAGGTAAATTTAAGAGGTACAAAAATTAGGGTGGATGTTGATCCGTATTAAAGCTCTATTTTTTCACACAAAATCAATCTTGGCTCATCATCACTTAAGGTAGTTGCAAAAATATACAGCTCTCCACCATCCACTATACTTAACTTCTTTTTTAAAATATCAATCTTTTGAGGGAAATTTCTACAAGCAAAGTTAGCTTTTGAAGCCTTGTTTTTTACTACAGTTTTCTTATCTGCAATTAGCACTGAATTTATTTTAAAACAACGTCCAGGAAAATTATCGAGCAGTTTTTTAGAGGTGTACAAATGGGAGTGTTTGTGTAACTTAAAGATGTTGAATTTATCTGCCACAGATTTAAATCCACCAGCTTTCATGATACTAGCATTTGGCTCGTACAAATAGTTAAGTGGCTTGGCGTATTTCGTTAGCGTATTTCGTTCTTCTTCATAAGTAAAACTAAAGTTTTCGTTCCTTAGTTTTTTTATGTTGCAACCTATTATTTGCACTTCTCCTTTAAAGTTTTTTTCCAGTACATACAAAACCTCTTTACAGTCGTTGTTTACCGAAACTACATGTACTTCTTTTACAAAACTTAGGTCTTTAATTGTTTGTTGTATATCTAATAAGGGTGCCGTTTTAATTATAATACGGTTTGCTTTTAGAAACAATAAATCTTGGAGTTCAATTACGTTAGGCTCACAATCTTCTAATCTATAAACACGCGCACCTTCTTTTCTTCTTGCTGGATCTACAAAAATCCAATCAAGCTTGTTTTGCCTTTTTAAACAATCTATTCCATCGCCAATAAAAACATCAACATTAAAGGCTTTTAAAACCTTTAAGTTTGATTGTACCATATTAGCTAGCTTTAGGTCTCTTTCGCAGTACAAAACCTTGAGCGAATTTTTTGAAAAAGCGAAAACATCAACTCCAAAACCACCTGTTAAATCAATGCCTGTTCCTTTACTAACAAGAGCCGATTTGTAATTGGCTGTAAGTTCAGAAGAACATTGTTCAAGTGGTAAACGAACGGGGAAAAGAATACAATCGTTCTCAAACCAAGTAGGAAGCTTCTTTCTGGCAATTTGTTTTCCTGTAAGCTGTTGTGCAATGAATTTCATATCCCACTGCGGATATTTTGAGGACTGTAAAATTACATCTACAGCAGTGTAGTGTAAGTTTTGGTTGATGAAGTTTTGTATTTTTTTATCCACAAAAATGAATATTACTGTAAATTAGTAGGTATGTAAATAAACAA
>CAWVTK010000149.1:0-4796 GCA_963933205.1 uncultured Flavobacteriales bacterium | reverse complement strand
AAAACCAAAAACTTCTTCTTCTTCTTCTTCTTCTTCTTCTTCTTCTTCTTCTTCTAAACTTAAAGTATGTACAATTTTTTCAGATGAGCTTTCGGGAACTAAGTCAGGTTTTTCTAGCTCATTATTGATTAAAGGATCTTGGCTTAAAGAAAAAACCACTTGGTCTTCAGTGTTTTCTGAAGTAACTAGGCTTTCAGTAACTTCATCTTCTTTTTCAGAAATCACAGTTGTAAGCTGGGTCGATTTGTTCGATAAATCTGATGGAATTTCCATCGGTTCTTCAATAAGTGCATCATCAGTAGCAAATACTTCCGATTGAGATTCTTCTATATCAAACTCAAAAGACATGCTTACCTGATGTCGAGATTCATGATTCGTTTCTTCTGTAGTATCGGGGCTAAATACCTCTCCTATTGATTGATCAATGGAATTTTCTTGTTTAACATCTTCTAGGAGGTGTTTTACTTCAACCTGGATTGGTTGAGCAATCGGTATAGTTTTAGGTATGGGTTCATTAACAACTGAATTAACAGGGGCATCATCGTCCAAATCATGTTTCACTTTTTCAGGAATTCCCGTAAGTGGATTTACAACTTGACCTTCGTGAAAACCTGTAGCTACAACAGTAACATTAACGGCCTCGCCTAACTCTTCATCTTCGGCAACTCCCATAATTATGTCTGCAGGAACGCCGCCCTCTACAGTAACTTGATCTTGGATAAAATCAGAAATAATACCCATCTCTTCGAAGGTAACCTCTTCGGCTCCAGAAACAATGAGCAATAAAACTTTCTTTGCACCACGAATATGATTGTTATCTAATAGAGGAGATTCTATTGCGCTTTTTACAGCTCGCATAGCTCGCTCATCGCCGGTAGCAGTTCCTGTTCCCATAATCGCAGTTCCGCTATTAGCAAGAACTGTTCTGGCATCGTTTAAATCAATATTTAAATGACCGGTTTGTGTAATTACTTCTGCTATACCCCGAGAGGCAGTAGCTAAAATTTCGTCTGCTTTAGCAAATCCAGACTTGAAGCCTAATTTTCCATAAATCTCTCTCAACTTATTATTATTGATCACAATAAGAGAGTCTACATGTTGTTTTAGTTCTTCAATACCTTCTCGAGCTTGCGTCATCCTTTGCACACCTTCAAACTCAAAAGGAATGGTAACGACAGCAACGGTAAGAATATCTAAATCTTTTGCGGCTTTTGCAATTACAGGAGCAGCACCAGTACCTGTACCGCCACCCATTCCTGCATTTATAAAAACCATTTTAGTGTTGTTTTCTAAAACGGCTACAACATCTGCAATATTTTCTTCTGCAGCAAACTTGCCTCTAAGAGGGTCTGCTCCAGCTCCTAAACCTTCGGTTACAGATACACCCAGTTGAATTTTGTTGGGTACCGGACTATCGTCCAGAGCTTGCTGATCGGTATTGCATACCACAAAATCTACACCTCTAATGCCATTAATGTACATGTAATTTACGGCATTACTACCTCCACCTCCTACTCCAATAACTTTTATGGAGGAGGATTGATTTTGTGGTAAATCAAAATCTAAATTTGTCATAATTTAGAGCTTTATAATTGTTAATCTTCGTTTGCTAAAAAATCCAGCAACTTGTTTGCCCACTTATCAAAAACTGAAGCATTACGTTGATTTACTGGTTCTGTTGGTTTTGTATAAGAATCCTTATCACCTTCTACTTGATCTAAAGGAATATCTATAGGGTTTATAGGCAACTCGACTTCTTCTTTAGGTTGTGGATGCTTTTCATTCTCCTCTACACCTTTCATCAGCAAGCCAATTGCGGTTGCATACATTGGGCTTTCGAGCTCGGGCTTGTCTCCTTTACCTAAATGCTCGTTTGGGTATCCAATACGAGTATCCATTCCTGTTTCATATTCAAACAATTGTTTAATATGTTTTAATTGAGACCCACCACCGGTAAGAACAATTCCTGCAATTAATTTCTTTTTACTTTCGTCACTTCCGTAGTTCTTGATCTCTAAATACACCTGATCTATAATTTCTACGAGTCGGGCATGAATTACTTTGGAGAGCATTTTAAGCGATATCTCTTTAGGCTCTCTACCTCTTAATCCTGGTATAGAAACAATTTCATTATCGCTGTTTTCTCCAGGCCAAGCAGAGCCAAATTTTACTTTTAAAAGTTCGGCTTGCTTTTCTATAATAGAGCAACCTTCCTTTATGTCTTCGGTAATTACATTCCCACCAAATGGAATAACAGCAGTATGGCGAATAATGCCATCTTTAAAAATCGCAACATCGGTTGTCCCTCCTCCAATATCTACCAGGCAAACACCTGCTTCACGTTCTTCATCACTTAAAACTGCATCTGCTGATGCTAGGGGCTCTAGGGTAATTCCTGATACATCGAGCTTCGATTTTTTTACACACGAAAAAATATTGCCTATAGCCGCTTTTTGACCCACTACAATATGAAGATTTGCTTCTAATCTACGACCAAGCATACCGATAGGTTCGCTGATGTTTGGCTCGCCATCAATTTTAAATTCCTGAGGCAATACATGTATAATTTCTTCTCCAGGTAACATAACTAATTTATGTACGTTTTGTACAAGTAAATCTACGTCGGCTTGGGTAATTACTTCTTGGGCGTTCTCTCTAAGTATATAATCGCTGTGTTGTAAACTTCTGATGTGTTGTCCGGCAATTCCTACTACACAGTTGGTTATTTTAGATCCAGAGTCCGCTTCAGCATCTAAAATGGCATGCTTTATAGAATCGATAGTTTGGGTAATGTTAGAAACTACTCCACGTTGAACACCTAAAGATTTGGCTTTTCCAAATCCTAAGATTTCAATTTTGTTGAATTCATTTTTACGTCCAACAATGGTTACAATTTTCGTTGTACCAATATCTAAACCTACCGCAATTTCTCTTTGTTCCATTACTCTATCTTTTTGTACAAACCACTTGGTTCTCAAATTTCAAGCTGATGCTTGAGTATCTGTCCCAACCCAACTTTTCTAATCCTTGACGGTAAAAAAGCTTTAAGTTTTCAAACTTCTGTAACAAACCCTGTGCAGCTCCAAAAATAATTTTATGCGCTCCCATACGTGGGTACATAATAATGTCGTCGTTTTCGTCGAACTCAATAGCTGTTATCTGTGCTTTTAAAAAAGCATCCTTATCGATAAGCTCAAAAATAGTTCGTACTATTTCCTTTCTTTCAATGGTCATTTTGCTACAATGTATAAGTAAAACTCTAGCACTATACTTATCAGACAGAGGCATTGGTTCTAATTCTGAATCTAAGTAATAGGACTCCGTCTGATCGTATACCCTAGCTATAGGTTTACGTTGTTTAACATCTACACACAAGTTGCCGTTAAGAGCTAAATATAATTCTGCTTTCTCAATATTAGGATGCTCTGTCACGAATTCTTCTAACAAATAAATGTTTATATCTTCGTGGGGCTTTCCAACGATTGAATCCTGTATTTCCAGTAATAATTCTTCTACGACTTGGGCATTTACAAAATGCAAATCATTTTGGGTATTTACGGATATTTCTATGCCCTTGCACAGCACATTTCCTCTGTTTTTTTGGCTTGTAAAAAACAAGAAAACAAGCAATGAGCATCCAAGTAAAAAATAAACAATGTTTAAGGCCTTTTTCATTGTGTTAAAAGCGTTTTAATAGGTTGTATTAATGTGTCAACATCACCAGCTCCAAGAGTCATTAACAACTCTGTGTTTGCAATGGCTTCGGGGAAGGCTTCTTTTGTATACAACCCTTTATTTTTGGTTTTTATTTTTTCTAACAACACTTTAGAGTTTACGCCATTTATAGGCAGTTCTCTTGCAGCGTACACATCTAAAAGCATTACACAATCTGCAGCAGATAAAGCTGCAGCGAAATCGTCCATAAAATCTCTGGTTCTGGAAAATAAATGTGGCTGAAAAATAACGGTCAATTCTCTGTTTGGATACAAATCTCTTGCAGAGCGAATAGCCATTTCAATTTCTTTCGGATGGTGGGCGTAATCATCAATATAAACTTGGTTGGTGGTTTTTACGTGTATATCAAATCTTCTTTTTACGCCTAAAAATGAGCTTATAGAACGCGTAATAGCTTTCGGCTTTACGCCATTAAAATAGGCCATAGAAAATGCTGCTATGGAATTTTCTACATTATGAATGCCTGGCAAACCAGAAATCACATTTGTACAAACCCCTTTTGGGTGTACTATATCAAAATGGTACTTTCCACTTTCTACGCGTATGTTCTGAGCAGAAAAATCTGCGGTAATAGAGTCCAGAGCATAGGTGTATTCTGATGCTATGGGTAAACCCTCTTTTACGATTAAGTTACGGCTACTTACCTTGTCAGAGAAAAGCTTGAAGGAGCTCACTAAATCTGCTTGTGTGCCATAAATATCTAAATGATCGGCGTCTGTAGAACTAATTAAAATCCAATTTGGGTGAAGCTGTAAAAAAGAACGGTCAAACTCATCAGCTTCTACAACGGTAATATCGTCTAAACCGATTCTGAGATTAGAGTTAAAATTAGTTGCTATTCCGCCAAGAAATGCAGAGCAGTCTACATTATTATCGCTTAACATATAGGATAACATGCTAGATATGGTTGTTTTACCATGCGTACCGGCAATGGCTAAGCACTTTTTATCTTGTGTAATGGCTCCTAATATTTCGGCGCGTTTACACAATTGATATCCTTGTTTTTTAAAATATTTAAAAAGAGTGCTGTGCTGCGAAATTGCTGGTGTATAAACAATTAA
>CAWVTK010000148.1:0-4830 GCA_963933205.1 uncultured Flavobacteriales bacterium | reverse complement strand
CATAAACCTTCATCAAAAGGTAAATCGTTTCCGGCTGGAGAGCAAAATAACATACCCACACGAACGCCATCAGCTCCATACAGTTTCATTAAATCTATAGGATCGGGTGAGTTACCAAGAGATTTAGACATTTTTCTACCTTGCTTATCGCGCACAATTCCTGTTAGGTAAACATTGTCAAAGGGTTTTGCTCCTTTATACTCGTAGCCCATCAAAATCATTCGTGCTACCCAAAAGAATAAAATTTCTGGAGCAGTAACTAAATCGTTTGTTGGGTAATAGTAATTTATTTCCTCATTATCTGGTTCCATAATTCCGTTAAACACCGAAATTGGCCATAAGGAAGAGGAGAACCACGTATCCAAAACATCTGCATCTTGAGTAAGATCTGCAGCAGACAAATTCGTGTTATTGGTGGCCGTTTTAGCAAGTTCTACAGCTTCATCGATGGTTTTAGCCACCACAAAGTCGTTTAATCCATCACCGTAAAAATAAGCTGGAATTTGATGTCCCCACCAAAGCTGACGAGAAATACACCAGTCGTGTACGTTTTCCATCCAATGGCGGTAGGTGTTTTTAAACTTTGCTGGCACTAACTGAACATCATCATTCATCACAGCATCTAAGGCAGGGTCTGCAAGCTTCTCCATTTTCACAAACCACTGTACAGAAACCTTCGGCTCTATAATCGCATCAGTTCTTTCGGAACAACCTACTTTTGTTAGGTAATCTTCTACTTTTACTAAAACACCTAATTCGTCTAACTCTTTAGAAATTTCTTTTCGAACGACAAAGCGGTCTTTACCTTCGTAATGTAAACCATGCTTATTTAAGGTAGCATCGTCGTTTAACACATCTATCACTGGTAAACCGTGCTTCTCTCCTATTACCTTGTCATTTTGATCGTGGGCAGGAGTAATTTTTAAACATCCAGTACCAAACTCAACATCTACATACTCATCCTCAATAATTGGAATAACTCTACCAGAAATTGGAACCACTACCTTCTTGCCTTTTAAATGCGTAAATCGTTCGTCGTTAGGATTTATACAAATGGCGGTATCTCCTAAAATAGTTTCAGGACGTGTGGTGGCTATGCTTACAAACTCATCAGAGTTTTCTACTTTGTATTTAACGTAGTAGAGTTTAGAATTTACTTCTTTGTGAATAACTTCCTCATCAGAAACCGTTGTTTTTGCAACTGGATCCCAGTTAACCATTCGGAATCCACGGTAGATTAACCCTTTTTTATACAAGTCTACAAAAACTTCTAATACGGAAGCCGATAGTTTATCGTCCATAGTAAACGAGGTTCTATCCCAATCGCATGAAGCACCTAATTTCTTCAATTGATCTAAAATAATTCCTCCGTGTTTTTCTTTCCATACCCAGGCGTGTTTTAAAAACTCTTCACGCGATAAGTCATCTTTAGAAATACCTTCTTCCTTGAGTTTATGTACAACTTTAGCTTCGGTAGCAATAGAGGCATGATCTGTTCCAGGTACCCAACAAGCATTTTTACCAAGCATACGGGCTCTTCGAACCAATACGTCTTGTAGTGTATTGTTTAGCATATGTCCCATGTGCAATACACCAGTTACATTTGGTGGAGGAATCACAATGGTGTAAGATTCACGTTCGTCTGGAGTAGATTTAAAATAATCGTTCTCCATCCAGTAGGTGTACCACTTATCTTCTACTTCTAGCGGATTGTATTTTTTAGGGATTTCCATGGATTAAATGCTTTCTTATTTAGAGGGAACAAATTTATGAATTTAGGATTTGTTTTAGATAAAAGATGAAATTAATAATTGAAATGATTGTACATTAAAATAGGAGCATATTTAAATTTTAAATATTCGTACTAAACATCATCAAGTAGACTAAAACATCTTAAATTGCATTGGTTTTAACATTCTTAATTACTGTTTACCTAAGAATACGTGTTCTATTTATAGTTAAATATTGTGTATATCCTCGTGAATAAAAGCTCTGTATCTACCCTCTTACATCTATCATTTTAGTTATTTTTGATATCTATAGATTATACCATGGCAAATAAGAAAAAAGAAAAATATCCTCAATTGAGTCTTAACTTTGAAAACAAAACAATTCATGTTGTTTTTGGTTTAATGATGATTTGCGTCGCCTTGGTTCTTTTTTTATCCTTCATCTCTTTTGTGTTTAATTGGAAACAGGACTTTAACTTGGTTCAATTAGATGCCTTACATTTACTTTCAGACTCGACCATAAATGTCCATAATTTACTTGGAAAAATAGGTGCAAGTCTTGGACACTTTTTTATTTACCAGCAATTTGGTGTAGCAAGTTTTTTAATACCATTTTTTCTTTTTATTAGTGGCATACAAGTATTTACGCAAGAGCATGTATTAAAATTAAATAGACTTTTTAGAAATTCTATATTTTTATGTTTATGGAGTAGTACTTTTTTAGGGATGATTTTTAGCCAATCATCTATATTGGGAGGGTTTAATGGGCTGGTTAGCTCTCATTTTCTAATAAGTATACTTGGGTCTACAGGTACTTCCTTAATATTATCATTTTCTATGCTTATGTTTTTGGGTGTTTATTACCGATGGACTCCAGAAAACATTCAACAATTTGTTCGTTCCGCTTTTCTTTTTCTAAACAAAAGCAAAGTTGAAGATACCTCTAAAAGTACGCTTTTTGATGTTGAAGAACCGATAGAGAATACAGAACTGCAGGTTAATGTAAAACCGAAATCTATTGTTGAGCAAGATCATTTAGAAATAGAGAAAGAAGAAAACACAAGCATTGTAGAGGAAGAATTACCAATAAAACCAATTGTTCAAAAAGTAACTCCTGATGTATTGCCTGAAGATTTGGAGTTAGCTGTAGAAATTAAAGAAGAAGAAGTTTTAACCGATAAAGAGGTTAATAAAGCTCTGGAAGAATTTGGAGAATACGATCCGAAATTAGATTTAGGTAGGTACCAGCATCCAACCATCGATTTAATGATTGATTACCCGAACTCTCAGGTTACCGTAGACAAAGATGAATTAGAGGCAAACAAAAATCAGATTGTAGAGACGCTTAATAATTACAAAATTGAAATTTCAAAAATAAAAGCAACCGTTGGACCAACCGTTACGCTCTACGAAATTGTACCCGCTCCTGGAGTACGTATTTCAAAAATTAAAGGATTAGAAAACGACATAGCTTTAAGTTTAGCGGCTTTAGGAATAAGAATTATTGCGCCATTACCTGGTAAAGGAACCATAGGAATTGAGGTTCCTAACAGCAAACCAAGTATTGTTTCGATGAAATCTATTTTGGCTTCCGAAAAGTTTCAGCATGCAGATTACGAGCTACCTATAGGTTTAGGTAAAACCATTTCTAACGAGACTTATGTAGCCGATTTAGCAAAGATGCCTCACTTACTTATGGCTGGCGCAACCGGACAAGGTAAGTCTGTTGGGTTGAATGCTATATTAGCCTCACTTCTGTACAAAAAGCATCCCTCCCAACTTAAGTTTGTACTGGTAGATCCTAAAAAAGTAGAATTAACTCTTTATAATAAAATAGAACGCCACTTTTTAGCTAAGCTTCCAGACGACGAAGAAGCCATTATTACAGACACAACAAAGGTGGTTAATACGGTAAACTCTTTGTGTATAGAAATGGATACACGATACGATTTACTAAAATTGGCTCAAGTAAGAAATATTAAAGAGTACAATCATAAGTTTGTAAACAGAAAGTTAAATCCAGAAAATGGACATCGATATTTACCTTACATTGTTTTGGTAATAGATGAGTTTGCCGATTTGATTATGACTGCCGGAAAAGAAATTGAAACACCTATTGCGCGTTTGGCTCAGCTCGCCAGAGCCATAGGAATTCATTTAATTGTAGCAACTCAACGTCCTACAACAAACATTATAACAGGTACTATTAAGGCAAATTTCCCGGCACGAATTGCCTTTAGGGTAACTTCTGTAATAGATTCCAGAACCATATTAGATGCTGCTGGAGCAAACCAACTTATTGGTCGTGGAGACATGCTTATTTCCGATGGGAACGAGTTAATACGATTGCAATGTGCTTTTATTGACACTCCAGAGGTAGAAAAGCTTACAGAGTTTATTGGGAGTCAGCAAGGCTATCCAATTGCATTTGAATTACCCGAATACGTGGGTGAAGAAGCTAAAGCTGTGGGTAATATCGATAAAAATGACCGGGACATCTTATTTAGAGAAGCTGCATCTGTAATAGTAATGCATCAACAAGGTTCTGCATCACTTCTTCAACGTAAACTGAAATTAGGCTACAACCGCGCTGGTAGAATTGTTGATCAATTAGAATCAGCAGGAATTATAGGGCCGTTTGAAGGGAGTAAAGCTCGTCAAGTTCTTATTCCAGATGAGTATGCGCTGGAACAACATTTAAGCACCGAGTCGGACTAAATTACAATGTTTTTATACATGAGGTAATGGGTTCCTATAATAGGGATTTCATACGGATTACCCAGTTTGGTAAATCCCATTTTAGTATAAAATTCTGTAGCTACAATTCGAGCATCGCACCAAAGAATTTCCTGTTTACGAGCTTTTAATTCTGCAAAGGCGTGTGCTAAGAGTTTTTTTGCAAGTCCCTTTTTTTGAGCGCTAGCTATGGTAGCCATCGCTCTTAAACGGTATTGATTCGTTTCAGAAAATTGAGCTTTATTTTGTTTGAAAAAGGAACCTATGCAAAGCAGTTCATTATTTTCAAAAACGCCTAAATGAAAAGCGTCTTTTTCATTGTCTATATCTATAAAACAATCTGCAATGTTTTTATGTTGCCACA
>CAWVTK010000147.1:0-4848 GCA_963933205.1 uncultured Flavobacteriales bacterium | reverse complement strand
TAGGACAAAAAGTATTTACCTATGCCGCTTCAATGTCTTCAGGTTTAAATAAAATTGAATTACCAGCGGCTACTTTAAATGCTGGTTTGTATTATGTAAACATTACGATCGCAAACGAATTAATGACTGAAAAGTTAAACATCGTTAAGTAATCACTTAGAATACACAATTTATTGAAGGCTGCCTGTCTGGGCAGCCTTTTTTTTAGTAAATTTGTTTGGTATACTTATTGATTCTCTAAAAGTTTGAAAACTTTATCTTATGAAAAAAACACTACTATCTTTCTTTATGCTTATTAGCATAAGCCTCTTCTCACAGGGTCTAACAGTAAACACAAACGATTACTATTATCAAGAATCTGGTGAGCTGTGTTCAGCACATTTTGATGTTACCAATAACACCGATTCCCCACTTGAAGTTATTGTAACACGAACATTTCCAGAGGAATATTTAACGGTAGATTCAATTTCGACCTACTTTTGTTGGGGTATTACATGTTATCCTCCAGCTTCTAATGTTTCAACTAATCCACTAACTATCCAGCCTGGCGAGTCTCCAAATGTTGGTTTTACAGGGTATCTTAGTAATATGCCAGAAGAAAGAACACTAAATATTACTTATTGTTTTTCAGATGTGTCAAATCCTGAAATTAAAGTATGTACAGATGTAAATTACACCTCATTGTCTGCTTACATTGGAGTAGAAGAAACAGCAACTGATTTCGGTGTATACCCTAATCCTGCCAACGATGTTTTACATTTAAACTACTCATCGGAGAAGGAAGCCGCTTTTATTATGTACGATATGTTAGGGAGTGAAGTATACAGCGACTTAATTACGAATTCAAAAACGATACAGCTGCACGATTTTAAAGCAGGTATTTATTTTTATACTTTGTCTGTTAATGGTCTAAAAACAGAGGTTCAAAAGCTAATAATAACGCACTAAGCGAACCCATATAATTTAAGGAGCCAATTTGGCTCCTTTTTTTATGCTCTAAATATTCTAATCCGAGTACAATCCGTACTTTTGGTCTTTCGAAAAACTCGTATTATTATGAAGGTATCATATAGCTGGATCAAAGACTACTTAAATGTTGAACTAAATGCCCTAGATTGTGCAAAAGTTTTAACAGACACGGGTCTTGAGGTTGAAGGTATTCAGGAAGTTGAAAGTGTAAAAGGCGGCTTAAAAGGTTTGCTTGTGGGTGAGGTTCTCACTTGCGAACAACACCCAAATGCAGATAGATTGCGAATCACAAGCGTCGATATCGGTATAGAAATCGTTCAGATTGTTTGCGGTGCACCAAATGTAGCTAGGGGGCAAAAAGTTATTGTTGCCTCAGTGGGTACTCTTTTGTACGACGATAAAGGAGTCTCTTTTAAAATAAAAAAAGGAAAAATTAGAGGCGAAAACTCCTTAGGAATGATTTGTAGCTCAGACGAAATTGGTTTGGGCGGCGGACACGACGGAATCTTAGAGCTGGATGCAAGTGCTGTAAATGGTACTCCTGCTAGCACGTATTTTAAACTAGAATCCGATACGGTTTTTGAAATTGGTTTAACACCAAATCGATCCGATGCTATGGGACATCTGGGAGTTGCTCTAGATTTAAGAGCAGGACTAGCAGCTCAAGGAACTAAATTGGAATTGTGTAGACCAAGTCTAGAGGCTTTTAAAGTAGACAATACGAATCATGCCATTGAAGTTGAAGTTACAGATGCTGCAGCTTGTCCGCGTTATGCTGGATTAACAATGACGGGAATTAAAGTTGCTTCCTCACCAGATTGGTTGCGTAAAAAGTTGGAGGCTATTGGTTTAACTCCAGTAAACAACGTAGTTGACATTACAAATTACGTGCTTCACGAAACAGGTAATCCGCTTCATGCATTTGATGCTGCTAAGATAAAAGGCAACAAAATAGTTGTAAAGACTTTAAAGAACGATCAAAAGTTTACCACGCTCGATGAGCAGGAACGTAAGCTTACTACAAATGATTTAATGATCTGTAACAGCGAAGAAGCAATGTGTATTGCCGGTGTTTTTGGAGGTTTAGAGTCTGGAGTTAACTTAAATACTACTTCTATATTTATAGAAGCAGCCTATTTTAACCCTATTTCAATTCGTAAAACGGCAAAAAGACATGCTTTAAATACAGATGCTTCTTTTCGATTCGAAAGAAGTGTAAATCCCAATACGGTAGTTTGGGCACTAAAACGAGCTGCTTTGTTAATTCAAGAAATTGCTGGTGGAGTTGTTAGTTCCGAAATTGTAGACGTATACCCAAAGCCTATTAAACATTTTAAGGTTGACTTTACTTTTGATAAATGCAATCGTTTAATTGGAGAGGTAATAGCCGTAAGCACTTTAAAAGAAATTCTCGCCAATTTAGAAATTGAAATTTTAGACGAAACAGAAACTGGATTTAGTTTAGCAGTACCGCCATACCGGGCAGATGTTACAAGAGAGGTGGATGTAATTGAAGAAATCCTTCGCATTTACGGTTACAATAGAATTGCAATGTCCGGACGAATAAATGCCTCACTTTCCATTAATCCAAAACCAGATACTCATAAAATACAGGAGCGAATTTCTGAACTATTAAGCTCAAATGGATTTCATGAAGCTATGTGCAACTCGCTCACAAAAAGCTCCTATTCTGATGGTTTTGAGTCTTTAAAAAAGGAAGCCCAGGTAGTTTTATTAAACCCCCTAAGTCAGGACTTAAACGCCCTACGCCAAACCTTAATGTTTGGCGGATTAGAAAGTCTAGCCTATAATATTAATCGAAAAACATCGGATGTACTTCTCTATGAATTTGGTAAAACGTACAATAAATTTGGCGAAAACCACATCGAAGAAAGACATCTAGCTCTTTGGGCAACCGGGAAAAAACAAGCATCTAATTGGAACTCGTCAAAGGATAAAGTAGATTTCTTTTATTTAAAAGGAATGGTAGAGAAACTATTACAAAGACTGGGCTTACATAAAGGTATTTCTTTAAACCCTATTCAAACTGATTTCTTCTCCGAAGGATTGGCCTATAAAATAAGGAAAAAGAAAATACTTGAGATTGGTTATGTACGTCCAGCTCTATTAAAATCTTTTGGAATAAAGCAAGAGGTTTACTATGCAGATTTAAATTGGGATGCCATCTTAGAATTGTTGAAAGATCAAAAGACAACTTATAAAGAAGTGTCAAAATTCCCCGAAGTTAGAAGGGATTTAGCTCTGTTGCTCGATAAAGAAGTACTATTTTCAGAATTGGAAAGTATTGCATTACGCAGCGATAAAAACATACTAAAAGAAGTGAGTTTATTTGATGTATATCAGGGGGCTAAACTGCCCGATGGTAAAAAATCATATGCTTTAAGTTTCCTATTCAGAGACGAAGAGAAAACTTTAACAGACAAGGTCGTAGATAAGGCCATTTTAAAAATATTTAAATCTTTGGAGCATCAGCTAAAAGCAGAGCTTAGAGATGGAACTTTATAGTGCTAAGTTTAAATTTAGCTTAATCTATTTTCGATTATGGAAGATCAAGGAATAAATTGTTCGTTTTGTGGGCGCAGTAAGCAAGAAACAGACGTTTTAATTGCCGGAACTACAGGTCATATTTGTGATGCATGTATAAAACAAGCCCACGAAATTATCTCAGAGGAAATGGAACACACCTCTAAACAAGATCTTGAAAAAGAGTTAACACTCTTAAAGCCTATCCAAATAAAAGAACATTTAGACACATTTGTTATCGGACAAGACCATGCTAAAAAGGTGCTTGCTGTAGCTGTTTACAATCATTACAAAAGATTGTTGCAAGATGGGCTTAAAGAACAAGAGGTAGAAATAGAGAAGTCAAACATTATGATGGTGGGAAAAACCGGAACGGGTAAAACACTTCTTGCCCGATCTATAGCAAAAATGCTAAATGTACCTTTTACCATAGTTGATGCAACTGTTCTTACAGAGGCAGGTTATGTAGGAGAAGATGTAGAAGGGGTTTTGTCTCGCTTGCTTCAGGCATGCGATTTCGACGTAGCGCTTGCTGAAAGAGGTATTGTCTTTATTGATGAAATTGATAAGATTGCACGTAAAAGCGACAATCCATCTATAACCAGGGATGTATCTGGAGAAGGGGTTCAGCAAGCCATGCTTAAATTACTCGAAGGAACTGTAGTAAATGTTCCGCCTCAAGGAGGACGTAAGCACCCAGACCAAAAGTACATTAAAGTAAACACAAAAAACATCTTATTTATTTGTGGTGGAGCATTCGATGGTATAGAACGTCATATTCGAAATAGATTAAACACCAATGCTTTAGGTTTTGGAAATGCCACCGAATCTCAAATTGATGAAACCAATTTACTACAATATGTTTCGCCTCAGGATGTTAAAAGTTTTGGAATTATTCCAGAATTAATTGGCCGATTACCTGTCGTAACACATTTAAATCCGCTCGATAAGGAAGCACTCAGAAATATACTTACAGAGCCTAAAAATTCGCTTATTAAGCAATACAGAAAATTGTTTGAGATGGACGATGTAGTTTTGAAGTTAGACGAAGATGTATACGAGTTTATTGTAGACAAAGCAGAAGAGTTTCAGTTAGGTGCTAGAGGATTAAGGTCTATTTGCGAAGCGATTATGGTTGATGCCATGTTTGAGCTTCCTTCCACAGAGGATAAGGAGTTTATTGTTACCAGAGCTTATGCAGAAGATAAACTATCTCACAGAAAGCTAAAACATTTAAAAGCAGTAAGTTAGTAAGGCTTTATGAAGTATAAAGTTCTCATTAGTTTAGGCTCTAATAAAGGTGCTCGTAAGGAAAACCTAGCGCGGGCTCTTTTT
>CAWVTK010000146.1:0-4863 GCA_963933205.1 uncultured Flavobacteriales bacterium | reverse complement strand
CAGAGTGAAAAAAACAATTGGGCAGCTTTGGTTTATCAAATGGCCTAAAGGCTCAATTCAGTAAACTCTTGGCAATTATACTTCTATTTGCTTTAAGCTTTCTACTCGATTACGGAGTAAAAATTCGTCTATAGACTCAAAGTGTTCCACCACTCTTTGGTCTTTAAATTCGAATACTTTTTGAGACAATCCTCGAAGGAAGTCTCGGTCGTGCGAAACCAAAATTAAGGTACCATCGAAATTTAGCAGTGCTTTTTTGAGTACATCCTTTGATTTAAGATCTAAGTGATTGGTAGGCTCATCTAAAATTAAAACATTTACGGGCTCCAGTAACAATTTTACCATAGCCAAGCGTGTTTTTTCGCCTCCAGAAAGAAAGCCAACCCTTTTGTCTATGGCATCGCCAGAAAACATAAAACCTCCTAAAATAGATTTGATGTGTGCGCGAACATCTCCTTTGGCAATTTGGTCTACTGTTTGAAAAACAGTGAGTTCCGTATCGAGCAATGAGGCTTGGTTTTGCGCAAAGTAGCCCACCTTGGCATTGTGTCCTAAACCACAGGAGCCTTCAAAATCTACTTCGCCCATAATGGCCTTAATTAGGGTAGACTTACCTTCGCCATTTCTACCTACAAAAGAAACTTTTTCGCCTCGTGCAATCGAAAAACTAGTGTTTTTAAAAACCGTATGCGTTCCGTATTTTTTAGTGAGATTATCTGCCGCCACAGGGTAATCGCCAGAGCGTTGGGCAGGAGGAAAGCTTAGGTTTAGCGAGGAGTTGTCTACCTCATCAATTTCTATAATCTCTAGTTTCTCTAGCATTTTTTCTCTAGAGTTTACCTGATTTGTTTTAGAATAGGTTCCTCTAAATCGCTCAATAAAAGCCGTGTTGTCTGCAATAAACCGCTGTTGTTCTTTGTAGGCTTTTACTTGCTGCTCTCTTCGTTCTTCGCGCAATTGTATGTAGTGTGAGTAATTTGCTTTATAGTCGTAAATACGGCCCATAGTAAGCTCTATGGTTCTGTTGGTAATGTTGTCTATAAAGGTTTTGTCGTGCGAAATTACAATAACTGCTTTAGCTTTGTTGAGTAAAAAATCTTCCAACCAAATTACCGATTCTATGTCTATATGATTGGTGGGCTCATCCAGTAAAACCAGGTCGGGTTTTTGAAGTAAAATTTTAGCCAATTCGATGCGCATTCTCCAACCGCCACTAAACTCTGCTGTTTGTCGGTGTAAATCGGATCTTTTAAAACCCAATCCTAGCAACGATTTTTCAACTTCGGCATCGTAATTAACCTCTTCAATGGAGTAGTATTTTTCGCCCAATTCAGATACACGTTCTATAATAGACATGTATTCGTTGGATTCGTAATCGGTTCGAGTTTCCAGATCCTTGTTGAGTTTTTCCATCTCAGACTTCATCTCAAAAACATGTGCAAATGCTTTGGATGCTTCTTGGAAAACCGTGCAGTTGTCTTGGGTTAACAGATGTTGGGGCAGGTAGGCAATTTTGGCGTCTTCGGGTTTTTGTACAGATCCTCTGTTGGCCTTTTGTACGCCGGCAATAATTTTCATTAAGGTCGTCTTTCCAGCTCCATTTTTTCCCATTAATGCAATTTTGTCGTGTTCATTTATTGCAAATGAAATGTCGCTAAAAAGGGGTTCTCCGCTAAATTCTACTGCCAAGCCGTTTACTGATATCATATAATTGTTTTTTGCAAGGCGCAAATATACAATTTGAATGAACAGCTACAGTCCTAAATAAAAATGAAATTTTAGAAGTAAAGATCTAACAAAAAATTAGAGTCAAGAGATTCCTCTAATTATCAGTATTTGGTTTTTTGTTGAACTTAGGTTTTCCTTTAAACTTAGGATTAAAACGTTTTTTTCCTGTACTCTGTTGTTTCGGCCTTTTTTTCTCTGGCTCGTATTTAGGAGCTTCGCCGAGTTCGGCAGGAAGTGGCATTTTATCTACAACCTTATCCATAAGCGCCTCAATATTAAAAAACAGAATTTGATCTCTATCGTTTATGAGTGTTATGGCATGTCCGTCCGACTCGTTTCTACCGGTACGTCCAATTCTGTGAATGTAATCTTCGGCATCCGAGGGAATGTCGTAATTAATAACCAAAGAAATTCCTTTAATATCTATTCCTCTCGAAACAATATCTGTAGCCACTAAGGTTTTAAATTTCTTCCCTTTAAACTCTCCCATAACTTGCTCGCGTTCTTTCTGATCAAGATCGGATGACATAGCCTTGGAGGGAATGCCTTGGTTTTTAAGCTCGCGTTGTATGAGTGAGATGTTCTTTTTTGTGGATGAAAATACGATGACAGATTCAAAATCCATGGATTTTAAAATATGTGCAACTAAAGGAGCCTTTTGTTTGTCGTAGGCCAAATACGCTTGCTGAAGAATGGTTTCGGCAGGTTTAGAGATGGCAACATTAACTCTTGCTGGATTGTTTAAAATACTTTGAGCCAGGGTTACAATTTTGGGCGGCATGGTAGCCGAAAACAAAAGTGTTTGTCTGTTCGTAGGGAGCTTTTCTACAATTCGCATGATGTCGTGATTAAAGCCCATGTCCAGCATTCTATCGGCTTCATCAAGTATTAAATACTCTATACCCGAAAGGTCTAGATTAGAAATAGATAAAAACGAAAGCAACCTACCAGGAGTTGCTATAATTACTTCAGTTCCTTTTTTAAGAGATTCCGATTGAGTGGTCCAGCTTTTCCCATCGCCACCGCCATATACCGCTTGCGAGCTCACTGCTGCAAAATATGAGAATCCATCAAACTGCTGATCTATTTGCTGTGCAAGTTCTCTGGTTGGTGCTATAATTAGGGCTCTAATTTTCTTCTTTTTTACTTTGTGGAGCTCATTTAAAATGGGCAGTAAAAAGGCGGCAGTTTTACCTGTTCCCGTTTGTGCACAAGCAATAATATCTCTACCCTCCATAATCACAGGAATAGCCAACTCTTGAATTGGAGTTGGCTTTTCGAAGTACATTGCATCTAATCCTTCTTGAATATCTGGGTGGAAATTAAGCTCCTTAAAAGTCATATTTTTTCTTTTGTAATATGTGTTTAAACGGCAAATCCGTTTAGCAAGTAAATTATTTTTATTTTGCTCGAATTTAGCAAAAACTTTGCAGATAGTGCAAAACAAGCCATTTAAAACCTTTTAGTAGTTGAATAAGCGTATAAGCTTTTCATTAAATTGCTTGTTGGCCAAATAATTATCCTCAAGCGCAGCCGCAAAAGGAATGGGTGTTTCTATACTTCCACAACGCATAACTGGTGCATCTAAAGACTCGAAGCATTCTTCGGAAATTATAGCAGAAAGCTCGCCTCCGAGCCCGCCGTATACGGTGTCTTCGTGAAGAATAATTACCTTCCCTGTTTTAGAAACGGAGTTCAATATAGCTTCTTTATCTAAGGGTACTAAGGTTCTTAAATCAATTAAGTCTGCAGAAATATCTGGGTTTTCTTCTAAGGATTTTAAGGCCCAATGCACCCCCATACCGTAGGTTATAATTGTTAAATCGTTTCCTGTACTTAACAGTTTTGCTTTTCCTAAGGCTAAGGTGTAATAGTCTTCGGGTACTTCTTGATACAAGCTTCTGTACAAAGCTTTGTGTTCAAAAAACATAACCGGGTTAGGATCTTCTACAGCAGCAGCCAACAAACCTTTTGCATCTGCCGGAAAGGCCGGATACACCACTTTTAAACCTGGCGTGTGTGCAAACCAAGCTTCGTTTGTTTGCGAATGAAAAGGACCCGCGCCAACACCTGCTCCACAAGGCATACGAACAACCACATCGGCATTTTCGCCCCAGCGGTAGTGTACTTTTGCTAAATTATTGATAATTGGATTAAAACCGGAGGTGACAAAATCGCTAAACTGCATTTCTACAATAGCTTTGTATCCTCTTATAGATAAACCTAAAGCTGCACTAACAATTGAAGACTCGCAGATGGGCGTGTTCCTAATTCTGTCTTTTCCAAATTGTTCCAAAAAGCCGTCGGTAATTTTAAATACACCACCGTATTCGGCAATGTCTTGCCCCATAATAACCGAATTTTCAAAACGCTCCATAGATTGACGCAGTCCTTGTGAAATGGCATCAACCAATCGAATGTTGTTAGATTTTGTGCTTTTTGGCTCCTGTTCTATAAAAGCATGCGGTGCATAAACATCATTCAATTCCTTTGCTGTATCAACCGAAATACGCTCCTCATTATCTGCAGTATTAAGTGCTTCTTCAATTTCAGTTTTTACTTCGGCTTTGTAAGTATCGATAAAAGGTTGATCTATAATACCTTCGGCCAGTAAAAATTCTTGGTAGTTTGAAACGGGGTCTTTTTCTGCCCATTCGTCCATCAATTCTTTGGGTACATATTTTGTTCCCGAGGCTTCTTCATGACCACGCATACGAAAGGTAAGGCACTCTAATAGAATGGGTTTAGGCTTCTTCTTAATTTCTTCTGAAAGCTTGGTAATGGTAGAATATACTTCCAGTATGTTGTTTCCGTCTATACGGTAGGCATCCATTCCGTATCCTATACCCTTGTCTGCTAAGCGTTCACATTTAAATTGTTCGTTGGTGGGAGTAGACAGGCCGTATCCGTTGTTTTCGACCACAAAAATTACAGGTAGGTCCCAAACGGCGGCTACATTCAAAGCCTCGTGAAAGTCGCCTTCACTTGTACCACCATCACCTGTAAAAACAACACAAACATCTTTCGTATCTTTTAACTTATTTGCCAAAGCAATTCCATCTGCCAAGGCTAACTGTGGACCTAAGTGCGAAATCATGCCTATTATATGGTGTTCTTTTGTTCCAAAGTGAAAAG